>CAYUYI010000372.1:0-2935 GCA_964448995.1 uncultured Propionivibrio sp.
GAGGATCAGCGAAGCCACCGCGATCATCACCAGCATCACGAAAAGGTTGCCCGCCGAAATCAGTTCGACCAGTTCGGCCAGCACTAGGCCGATGCCGGTCAGCGTCACGGTGCCGACGATGATGCCTGCCGTCGAGGTGGCAATCGCGACGCCGACCATGTTGCGCGCTCCGGCGACGAGGCCTGTCTTGAGGTCGCGGAATCCCTGGGCCAGTTCCTCGTGAGTGTCCCGCTTGCCGCGCAGCCATGCGCCGAGCGGGCGTTGCGTAACCAGGATGAAGACCAGGAACATGTTGGCCCAGAACGCCGAAAGCGCCGGTGAAAGTTCCTCGATCATCAGGTTCCAGATCAGCGCTGCCACCGGCAGCAGGAAATGCAGGCCGCTCTTGAGCGTCGGCCCGACTTCCGGCAACTTGAGGATTGGCGAGTTCGGGTCTTCCATGTGCAACTCGGGATAACCGGCTTCGTACTTGAGCAGGGCAATGTAGGCACCCAGCATCAGCACGCCGATGATCCACACCGAGGCGGCGCCCGCCACATCCTTGATCCAGCCGAGGCCGAAGTACATGATGTTGGCGAGGATGACGATGCCGGCCACCGACATCACGAAGCTGACGACCCGGCTCATGACCGGCGGCATATGATCACGCGGGATCCCCTGCAAACCCTCCTTGCAGGCCTCGAGGTGCACGATGTAGAACAGCGCGATGTACGACATGATCGCCGGCAACGCCGCGTGCTTGATGATCTGGGTGTAGGGAATGCCGACATACTCAACCATCAGGAAGGCGGCAGCGCCCATCACCGGCGGCATGATCTGTCCGTCGACCGACGCGGCCGTCTCGACGGCTCCCGCCACGTGCGGCTTGTAGCCGACGCGCTTCATCAGCGGGATGGTGAAGGTACCCACCGTCACCACGTTGGCGATCGAACTGCCGGAAATCAGACCGGTCAGTCCCGAAGACACCACGGCGGCCTTGGCCGGACCGCCACGCATGTGTCCGAGCAGCGACAGCGCCGCCTTGATGAAGTAGTTGCCGGCACCACCGGTATCCAGCAGCGCGCCGAACAACACAAAGAGGAAGACGAAGCCGGACGATACCCCCAGCGCGACACCGAAGACGCCTTCGGTGGTCAGCCACAGGTGCGACATCGCCTTGCTGAACGAAGCCCCCTTGTGCGCGATCATGTCGGGCATGTAGGGGCCAAGAAAAATGTAGCCGATGAACAGGATGGCCATGATTGCCATCGGCAGCCCCACCACACGGCGTGTCACTTCAAGCAGGAACACCACGCCGGCCAACGCCACCACCAGATCCAGCGTTGTCGGTTGCCCCGGTCGATGTGCGAGCTGCGCATAGAACATGAACAGGTAGGCTGCACAGAAGGCACCGAGCAGACCGAGCACCCAGTCCTGTACCGGAATCCAGGTACGCGGCGAGCTTTTCAGCGGGGGGAACAGCATATAACCGAGAAACATCGCCAGCGCCAGGTGAATCGCGCGCGACTCGGTATCGTTGAGGACAAAAACCCCCAAGGAGAACGGTAGCGGCGAGGCGATCCACAACTGAAACAGGGACCAGAACAGGGCCACTCCCATGATGATTTTGGCGACCACCCCACCGGGCCGGCGACCACCGGTATCCGACTCGGCCACCATCTGCCGGATTTCCTCATCGGTCATTTCCGGTTTATTGACGACATTCTCACTCACTGCATGCTCCCCAATTGAAATGCGTGGATGAAAGACGGCTCCACGGAGGAGCCGTCTTCACCTGTACTCAGGTACGGATGCTTACATCCAGCCCTTTTCCTTGTAGTACTTGACGGCACCCGGATGCAGCGGCGCCGACATGCCACTGCTGATCATCTCCTTCGGCGCAATGTTGGCGAAGGCCGGGTGCAGCTTTTTAAACTCCTCGAAGTTATCGAACACGGCGGAAACCATGGCATAAACCACGGCATCCGGCACCTTGGCCGAAGTCACGAAGCTGGCCGTTACGCCGAAAGTCTTGACCGCGTCCGGATTGGCCGGATAAACACCACCTGCGATCGTGGCATGGGCAAAATACGGATTTTCCTTGACCAGCTTGTCGATGGCTGGACCGGAAACGGAAACCAGCTTGGCGCCGCAGGTCGTCGTCGGATCCTGAATATTGGCCGCCGGGCTGCCCACCACATAAGCAAATCCATCGATCTTGTTGTCGCACAGGGCCGCACCGTGTTCGTCGGGCTTGAGCTCGGAGGTCAGCGAGAAATCACTGGTCTTCATGCCCAAGGTGTCGAGAACCTTCATGACCGTGTCGCGCGTTCCCGAACCGGGGTTACCGACGTTGAAGCGCTTGCCCTTGAAGTCCTCGAATTTCTTGACGCCCGATTCCTTGCGCGCCAGCACAGTCAGCGCTTCCGGATAAACCGAGAACACCGCACGCAGATCCGCATGCGCACCGCTATCCTTGAACTGGGCGATTCCCTTCACGGCATTGAACTGAACATCGGACTGGGCAACGCCGAAATCCAGCTCGCCAGATTTGATCGTGTTCACGTTGTAAACCGAGCCGCCGGTACTTTCGACCGAGCAACGGATGCCGTGCTTGGCGCGCTCTTTGTTCATCAGGCGGCAGATGGCGCCGCCCGCTGCGTAATACACACCAGTCACACCGCCGGTACCGATCGTCACGAACTTCTGCTGGGCCATGACGCTCGGGCTGATCAGCGTGCTGCTCATGGCCAAGGCGGCGGCAATAAAGGTCAGTTTTTTCATCGTTGAAACCTCCTGTTATGAATCGGAAATCAATGGAACAAAACTCGATGGACGACACCATGCTTTCGTCACTTGATGATTCGGCGCTCGGTCGTGGAAAGACGACGGGCGTCAGGGGACAACAGTGCAGAGCTTAACGGAAAAAACCCTCCGTGGGTCACTCAAAATAGGC
>CAYUYI010000373.1:0-2922 GCA_964448995.1 uncultured Propionivibrio sp.
CCCAGTGGTCCCATGAAGCGGGCGATCGCGTCGATGCCGAGATCGTTGGCCAGCATGTAGTAATAGGTGTCACAGGATTGAACGATGGACTTGTACATGTCGACCATGCCATGCCCGCCTTTTTTATCGTCACGGAAGGTATGGCCACCGAAATTGAAGAAACCGGGGTCCGAGATGGTCTGGTTCGCCGTGCGTTTGCCGGTTTCGAGTGCCGCCAGTGCCATGAACGGTTTGAAGGTGGAGCCCGGCGGATAGGCGCCGTTGAGGGCCCGGTTGATCATTGGCCGGTCGGGCGAGTTGTTCAGTTGCTCCCAATCGTCGGTGCGAATGCCGTCGACGAACAGGTTGGGATCGAAGGTCGGTACCGAAACGAGGGCCAGAATGCCGCCGGTCGAGGGCTCGATGGCAACCAGAGCGCCGCGTCGTTCGCCGAACGCTTTCTCGGCGATTTCTTGCAATTTGACGTCCAGCGTCAGCGTCAGGTTGTTGCCTGAAACCGGTGGCGTGCGTGACAGGCTGCGGACGGCGCGTCCGCCAGCGTCGATCTCGACCTCTTCATAACCGGTTTCGCCGTGGAGCTGAAATTCGTAGGATTTCTCGAGACCGGTCTTGCCGATGTGGTCCGTGCCTTTGTAGTTGGCCTCCTGCTCGTTCTTTTCGATATCGGCCAGGTCGGATTTGTTGATGCGGTTGATATAACCCAGGGCATGAGAGGCCAGCGGGCCGAGCGGATATTGCCGAAACAGGCGGGCTTTGACCTCGACGCCGGGAAAACGGTATCGATTGGCGGCAAAGCGGGCGACGTCTTCGTCATTGAGGCGGGTACGAATGGGCAGGCTTTCGAAGGATTTGCTCTCTTCCATGAGCTTGCGGAAGCGGCGCCGGTCCTTGGCCTGGATTTCGATGATCTTGCTCAGTCCGTCAATCGTGGCTTCCAGGTCGTCGACCTTGGATGGCGTGATTTCGAGGGTGAACGCCGAGTAGTTGCGCGCCAGAATGGTGCCGTTGCGATCGGTAACAACGCCGCGATTGGGTGGGATCGGTACCAGAGAAATGCGGTTGTCTTCGGCGCGGGTGACGTAGTAGTCATGCTGAACGATCTGCAGATAGACGAAACGTCCGATCAACACCAGGAAACACAGCAAAACAGTCCCGGCCGCAAAAGCGATGCGAAAGCGGAAGCGGTCGAGTTCGCTATCCTGGGTGCTCAGCGGGAGAAAACGGTGACGCAAGAAGATTGCCCTCAGATCGGCCGGTTGGCGTCATGCTCGATCGGCTGGTACTGCGGCAACAGCAGCACGAAGGTCAGCGGCAACCAGAGGACAGCACCAATGAACGGACCGATGAAATACGACAGTCCGGGGAAATCGACGCCCGGCACCAGTCGGACGGCGACCTGAATGGCTTGGGCGAGCAGGAGCAGCGGCGCGACGTGCAGGGCCTGCTGGCCAAGCGGAAACCACAGGATACGCCGTGACAACAGGCCGGCCAGATAGGTGATCATGACGTAGGCTAGGGCATGCTGACCCATCAGGCTGGCGTCGGCGACGTCCATGGCCACGCCCAGCAGGAAGGCCGAGCCCATGCCGACATGGCGTGGTTCGCGGATGCTCCAGAAAACAAGCACGAGTGCGATCCAGTCTGGGATCCAGAGCACCGAGGCGGTTGGAATGAAGTTCAGGACCAGGGCGACGATCAGGCTCAGCAGGATGAACCAGAGGCGAACCGGCTGCAGGATACGTGACGACGAATACGTGGTTTGCATGGCTGTCTCCTTATTCCCGCTTCAGGCGCTTTTTCTTCAATCCGGCCTTGGTCGTGCCTTTGGTTCGGGGTGATAGCGCCTCTTCGGGAATGTCTTCTGGTGTACGCCGGGCGAGCACCATGACTTCGTTGTAATTCTCGACGCCTGCGAGCGGCTCGCAGAAAATGCGTGCGAACGAGTAGGATGTGTCGCGTTCGATGTGGGTGACGCGGGCGACCGGCAACCCCGCCAGGAAAACTCCATCGAGCCCCGAGGTGACGAGCAGATCGCCGTTCTGGACGTCGGCGTTGGCCGGCATGAAGCGCAGTTCGAGTTGCCCGTTGCCGAGGCCGAAGACGACCGAGCGTAATCCGTTACGGACGATCTGGACGGGGATCGATTGTTCCTTGTCCGTGATTAGCGTGATTTCCGAAGCAAACGGAAACACGCGGGTGACCTGCCCGACGACGCCGGTTTCATCAATGACTGGTTGCCCGCCTTCGATGTTGTTTTGCTGTCCTTTGTCGACGACGATGCGGCGGGAAAATGGGTCGCGCGCGGCATAGAGAATGCGACCGACGACGCCATCGACATGCTGTCGGTCGCGAATGTCGAGCAATTTGCGCAGGCGTGCATTTTCGCTTTCGAGTTGTCGTAACCGGAGCAGCGTCGTTGCGCTTTCCAACTGCCCGCGTTTTAGACGGGTGTTCTCGTCCTGAAAGCGGGAAATGCTGGAAATGTAGTGTCCGGCATTGTCGATGAATTCGATCGGCGCATGCGCCGCCTGTTGCAGCGGATGCGTCACCAGGGACACGGCCTTGCGCACCAGTTCCAGGGTCTGGAAGCGGGCGTCGATAAACAGCAGTGCCACCGAAAGCGCAGCATAAAACGCCAGCCGCGCTAGAGGCGCTGGCCCGCGTTTGAAAAATGGAGGCGGCTGGTGGTCCATGGGTCAGGGAGCGAGGCAGGTGCCGGATGCGAAAATGTTCCGGCTTTCCGCTCGGTCAGGTGCCTTGTGCAAGCGATCGCAACGCCTGGCCCTGTCCGTCACCCTTGCCTCTTGGCGCGCATCAGTCCGATGCAAAAATGCTGCCGAGCTTGTCCATCCGCTCGAGCGCCATGCCGCAACCGCGCGCCACGCAGGTCAGCGGTTCCTCGGCGACGATGACCGGCAGACC
>CAYUYI010000374.1:0-2919 GCA_964448995.1 uncultured Propionivibrio sp.
CCGGCACCGTGGTCTGGAACGGCCCGGTCGGCGTCTTCGAAATGGAACCCTTCGCGGGCGGCACCAAGGCGCTGGCGGCGGCCGTTGCCACTTCCAAAGCCTTCACGCTGGCCGGCGGTGGCGACACCGTTTCGGCGATCAACGTCTTCAAGATCGAAGACAAGGTCGGCTACATCTCGACCGCCGGGGGTGCTTTCCTCGAATTCCTCGAAGGCAAGCGCCTGCCTGCCGTTGATATCCTCGAATCGCGTTTTAACAACTAATCCGCCGACAGCCCCTGAAATGAGCCGAAAGTCATCGCGCCAACCGCCGATGGCTTTCGGCTCATTGCATTATTGACTCAAGAACAAGAATCTTTGTGCGCAATATCAAGAAATTTGGAAGTCTGAGTAAGGTAAAATCTGTTTTCAGGTAAAGGGCGTTGGTTTTGTGTGCGCGGCCTTCACACCGATGCAAGTGTGCTCCCCGGTTAGTCCCGTGCGTCTCCCCACAACAAAGGAAAGGTGGACATCGAATGACGATCAGGCCAGAACTCATCGAAAAACTGCGCGACAAGCGCAAGAGCATTACCGAACACATTCCCTCGGAAAAACTGGAAATCGCCCACTCGAAAGGCATGCTCTCGGCCCGCGAGCGCATCGCAACGCTGTTCGACCCGGGAACCTTTCAGGAAACGGGCCTCCACGCCCGACACAAGGCCCTGCATTTCGGCATGAAAGATCGGGAGTTGCCCGCCGATGGCGTCATTACCGGGACGGGCTACATCGGCCACAAACAGATTGCCGCTTTCTGTCAGGATTTCAACGTTCTCGCCGGTGCGCTCGGCAAGATGCAGGCGCGCAAAATCACCGACATCATGCGTTATGCCGCAAAAATCGGGACACCCGTCGTCGCCTTCAAGGATTCTGGTGGCGCGCGCATCCAGGAGGGCGTCGACGCCCTCTCCGGCTACGGTGACGTGTTCTACTCGAACGTACTGCTTTCCGGCGTCGTCCCGCAGATCGCGGTCATCTGCGGCCCCTGCGCCGGGGGTGCGGCTTACTCGCCGGCACTGATGGACTTCGTCATCATGACGCGCAAGAATTCCTACATGTGCCTGACGGGGCCGGAAGTCATCAAGGCCGTCACCGGCCGCTCGACGACCATAGAAGAAATCGGTAGCGCCGACGTCCATGCCGCAGTCAGCGGCAATGCCCATTTCGTCGCAGAAGATGATCATCACGCGATTGAACTGGTCAAGCGAATCCTCGATTACCTGCCCTCGAACAACACCGAAGACCCGCCTCACGATCTCTCGTATCCGATTCATCTGGTTGACGATACCGCCATGGAGACGTTGATTCCCGACGACCCCTCGGCACTCTACGACATGTACAGCATCATCCGGCAACTGGTCGATGGTGGCGATCTGCTGGAAGTGCATGCCAACTTCGCCCGCAACGTCATTGTCGGTTTCGCCCGCGTCTCCGGCGTCGTCGTCGGCATCATCGCCAACCAGCCGATGGTGCTCGCGGGAGCCCTCGACCGTGACGCATCCGACAAGGTCGCCCGTTTCATCCGCACCTGCAACGTCTACAACATCCCGCTGGTCACCCTGGTAGACGTCCCGGGCTTTTTGCCGGGCGTCGACGAAGAACGGGGCGGCATCATCCGGCACGGCGCCAAGATGCTGCACTCCTTTGCTTCATGCACCACTCCCAAAATCACCGTCATCGTTCGCAAAGCCTATGGCGGCTCCTATCTGGCCATGTGCAGCCAGGAACTCGGGGCTGACCGGGTCTTCGCCTGGCCAACGGCCGAGATCGCCGTCATGGGCGCCGACGCAGCGGTCAAGATGCTCTATCGCAAGGATCTGGAAAAAGCGGTGGATCGCGGGGCCCTGTCGGCCGAACTGACCCAGCAATATCGTGACAGTTTCGCCTCCCCCTACGAAGCCGCTTCGAACTTCTACATCACCGACGTCATCGAGCCCTGCCAGACTCGGGCCACCGTCTCGCTTTCGCTCCGGAAACTGCTGAGCAAACGCGAACTCCGTCCAAACAAGAAGCACGGCAACATGCCACTGTAAACGAGAGGAGCAATGATCGTGTTTAGCCTCGCCACACTGAAAGCATTGCAAATCTACGGTATCGCGATCGCCATCTCGATGCTGGTCGCGTTACTGATCAAGGTCATGGTCCTCGTGACCGGACGCCTTAACAAACCGGCAGCCCCCGCCAACCCGCGGCCCCAGAGCCCCACGGCAACGGATCGAACACCGCCGCCTCCGCATCGGCACGCGGCTGTTCCTGATGAAGTCATCGCCGCCATTTCGGCAGCGCTCGCGGTCATGACCGGGCCGCATCGCATCCTCAACATCGCCCCCAGCCAGGTCTCCTGGTCTCTGCAGGGCCGCAGCGCCCAACACTCGCATCAACCGCAACGCAAGTAGCCAGTCGTCCATCCCGTCACCGACAAAAGGAACGAGCCATGCCACGAGTTTTCAAGATCAATGTCAATGGAACCGACTACGACGTCACCGTTCAGGAACTGTCCGATGTCAGCTCCCAATTGATGCCGCAATATCGTGCCTCAGCGCCGACCCCCCCCAGCGCCGCGCCGGCGATCGTTCCCGCCGTTCCGGCTCCGGTTTCGCGCCCGGCAGCAGGCAGCGGCGACCAATGCGCCCAAATGGGCGGCGTGGTGGCCAGCGTTCTCGTCAAAACGGGCCAGACCGTTAATGAAGGCGACACGATTGCCGAGCTGGAAGCCATGAAAATGAAGGTACCTGTCGTTGCTACCTGCTCAGGAACCGTGTCAAGCATCGCCGTTGCCGTCGGCGACGCCGTTGAACGCGGACAGCTTCTTCTGACGCTGGCGTAACAGCCTAACGAAGCACATTTTTCCACTGCCACTCCAACCGAGTCAGACGGCTCGCCG
>CAYUYI010000375.1:0-2916 GCA_964448995.1 uncultured Propionivibrio sp.
TCACGCGCCAGAACTGGTTCTGGCGGTGCGCGTAGTACTGCTGCGCCGCCAGCGAAGCCGGCGAAGGGAAGCTGCCGAGAACCAGCGTTTCGATGTTGTCGTCGATGATCGGCGACAAACCGATCAGCAGAGGCGAATCGACCGTCACGCCCGCCGAAGCGGGGGTGACGGTCGAGGTGAGTTCCGGATTCCGGCTCGCACCGGAACGACGGGAGGTCACTTACTTGCCCGAGAGCGCCATCATCAGGTCGTTGATGCGCTTGACGAAGCCGGCGGGGTCTTCCAGCGTGCCGCCTTCGGCCAGCGTGGCCTGTTCGAGTAGCAGGTGGGCCCAGTCGTCGAAGCGGGTTTCTTCGTATTTCAGGCGCATCACCGCTGGGTGCTTGGGATTGATCTCGAGAATCGGCTTCATTTCCGGTGCCTTCTGGCCGGCCGCCTTGAGGATGCGAGCCAGATTGCCACCCATGTCGTGTTCGTCGGCGACGATGCACGACGGCGAATCGGTCAGGCGGTGCGTGATGCGCACTTCCTTGATCTTCTCGCCCAGCGCGGTCTTGATCTTCTCCAGCAGCTCCTTGTATTCGTCGGCAGCCTGCTCGGCTTCCTTCTTCTCGGCTTCGTCTTCCAGCTTGCCGAGATCGAGGCCGCCCTTGGCGACGGATTGCAACGGCTTGCCGTCGAACTCGGTCAGGTAGCCAGTCACCCATTCATCGACGCGATCCGAGAGCAGCAGGACTTCGATACCCTTCTTGCGGAAGATTTCGAGGTGCGGGCTGTTCTTGGCGGCGGTGAAGGTTTCGGCCGTCACGAAGTAAATCTTCTCCTGGCCTTCCTTCATACGCGCGACGTAATCGGCCAGCGAAACGGTTTCGTCCGGCGTATCGGTCTGTGTCGAGGCGAAGCGCAGCAGCTTGGCGATGCGGTCTTTGTTGGCGAAGTCTTCGCCCACGCCTTCCTTGAGCACGCGGCCGAATTCGGTCCAGAACTTGGCGTATTTTTCCTTCTCGGCGGCGTCCTCGCTATCGGCCAGCCCTTCGAGCATCGACAGCACTTTCTTGACGCAACCGCCGCGGATCGTTTCGATGTCCTTCGATTCTTGCAGGATTTCGCGCGAGACGTTGAGCGGCAGGTCGTTCGAATCGACCACCCCGCGCACGAAGCGCAGGTAGAGCGGCATCAGCTTCTCGGCGTCGTCCATGATGAAGACGCGGCGCACGTAGAGCTTGATGCCGTGGCGGGCGTTGCGGTCCCACAGGTCGAACGGGGCCTTCTGCGGCACATACAGCAGTTGCGTGTATTCCTGCTTGCCTTCGACCTTGGCGTGCGTGTAGGCCAGCGGATCTTCAAAGTCGTGGGCGACGTGCTTGTAGAATTCCTTGTACTGCTCGTCGGTGATCTCCGACTTGGGCCGTGCCCAGAGGGCCGAGGCCTGGTTGACCGTTTCGTCCTCGTCGGTGACCACCTGCTCTTTCTTCTCTTCGTCCCACTTTTCCTTCTTCATCAGGATCGGCAGGGTGATGTGGTCGGAGTACTTGCGGATCGTCTGGCGCAGCTTCCAGCTGGAAAGGAATTCATCCTCGCCCTCGCGCAGACGCAGGGTGACATCTGTGCCTCGCCCGGCCTTCTCGACCATTTCGACCGAGAAATCGCCCTCGCCGGCCGATTCCCAGCGCACCGCCTGATTGGCTTCCAGCCCGGCACGGCGGGAAACGACCGTGACCTTGTCGGCAATGATGAACGAGGAGTAGAAACCGACACCGAACTGGCCGATCAGATGCGCGTCCTTGGCCTGGTCGCCCGTCAGCGCCGAGAAGAACTCGCGCGTCCCGGACTTGGCGATGGTGCCGAGGTGTTCGACAGCTTCGTCGCGGGAAAGGCCGATGCCGTTGTCGGAGATGGTGATCGTACGGGCTTCCTTGTCGAACGCCACGCGGATCTTGAGGTCGCCATCATCACCATAGAGCGCCGAATTGTTCAACGCTTCGAAGCGCAGCTTGTCGCAGGCATCCGAGGCGTTGGAAACCAGCTCGCGCAGGAAGATTTCCTTGTTGCTGTACAGCGAGTGGATCATCAGGTGCAGCAGTTGCTTGACTTCGGTCTGAAAGCCCAGCGTTTCCTTGTTTGTGCTCATCAATGGCTCCGAAAATGGCGTTGATCATCAAATGGGGGAACGAATTTGCCGGCCTGCCTCGGCAATGGCCGGTGTCGGGAACCTAACTGGGGTCTGGGACTCTATTTTCAAGCCCCAAAACTCGGCGATGAGGATCATTCTGCGCTATCCTTCTGCCGATCATCGTTCAATGACATCTAGCGCGAGGGAATTACATGGAAAACAAGGCAGACATCGCATTGATCGGACTGGCTGTGATGGGCCAAAACCTGATTCTGAACATGGACGACCACGGTTTCACCGTCGTCGCCTACAACCGCTCGACCGAAAAGGTCGACCAGTTCCTGGCCAACGAAGCCAAAGGCACCAAGATCCAGGGCGCGCACTCGATCGCCGAAATGGTCTCGAAACTCAAGCGTCCGCGCCGCGTCATGATGCTGGTCAAGGCCGGCAAACCGGTCGATGAGTTCATCGACCAGCTGATTCCGCACCTCGAGCCGGGTGACATCATCATCGACGGCGGCAATTCGCTGTTCGACGACACCAATCGTCGCCAGAAATACGTTGAAAGCAAGGGGCTGCTCTATATCGGCACGGGCGTTTCCGGCGGTGAAGAAGGCGCCCGCAACGGCCCGAGCATCATGCCGGGCGGCTCGCCAGCGGCTTGGCCGCACGTCAAGGATATTTTCCAGGCCGTCTCGGCCAAGGTCGAGGGCAACGTTCCTTGCTGCGACTGGGTCGGCGAAATGGGCGCCGGGCACTACGTCAAGATGGTGCACAACGGCATCGAATACGGCGACATGCAG
>CAYUYI010000376.1:0-2897 GCA_964448995.1 uncultured Propionivibrio sp.
GTATTCCTGCTCGAACAGCGCCTTCATGCGCGATTCGTTGGCGCGGGCCAGATCGAGTGTGGCCAAGACGTTGCCGACGTTGGCGGCCGACTGACGCGCCTGCGCCGAGAGCAGCGACTGGTCGAGTTCGAGCAGGGCCTGGCCTTTTTCCACCTTGTCGTTGAAATCGACGAAGAGCTTGGTGACGGTGCCGGAAACCTGGGTGCCAACATTGACCAGCACCACCGGGTTGAGCGTGCCGTTGGCTGAAACGGTCTGCGTCAAGTCACCTTTTTCGACGGTCTGCAGGCGATAACGCTGCTCCGGTGCCTTGGCCTCGTGGGCGCGATACCAGACGAAGCCACCGCCGGCGAGGGCGAGGATGACGGACGTAATGAGCGTATTGCGAAGGATCGGTTTCATGGCGAGCGGGGAGCGGCGTCAGGGTTGAGCAGGCTGCTGTCGAGGGTGCCGACGGCTTTGGCCAGCGCGGCGCGGGAAACGTTCCAGTCGAGCATGGCCTGAATGCGCTGCAGTCGCGCCGAGGCCAGCGCACTCTGGGCGTTGAGCAGGTCGAGAATGGTGCCGACGCCGGCTTTGTAACGGCCGAGGGCAACACGTTCCGATTGCTCGGCACTGGCCAGCAGGTCGGCGGTGCTGCGGATCGTTTGTGTGGAGGTGCTGAGGTTCTGGTAAGCCGTCCACACGTCGAGCGCCACCTGTTGGCGCAAGGCCTCGCGCTGCGCACCGGCGCTTTCGGCCTTGGCCTGCGCCGAGCGGACTTTGTAGGTGGTATCGAAACCGGAGAAGAACGGAATCGTCAGCGTGAGGCCGATTGTGTTGCCGTGAGTGGTTGCCGTGTTGCCGGTGTTCCGCGTTTCCTGCCAGGTCGGGCCGACCCCCAGCGAAAGCGTCGGCAGGCCGGCGGCGCGGGTGGCATCGACGCTGGCCTGTGCTGCCTTGACCTGTGCTTCAGCGGCCTTGAGGTCCGGGCGGCGTTCGCGCGCTTCGACAATCAGTGCGTCGACATCGCGTTCGAAGGCGGTATCGGGCGGTGTGGTCGGCAGGTCGGCGAGCGCGAGTGGCTGGCCGGCATCCAGCCCCATCACGTTGGCCAGCGTACCGAGCGCGTTCTTGAGCGTGCCTTCGGCCTTGATGCGGTTGAGTACCGCCTGCGACCAGGCGGTCTGCGCTTGCAGTCGGTCGGCCGGTGTGCCGGTACCGACGCGATAGCGGGTTTCGGCCGCCGCCAGACTCTCCTTGCTGGCCCGTTCCGATTCCAGTGCCGCGGCGACGGCGGCGCGCGCCGCCTGAGTGTTGTAGTAGGCCTGAAGCGCAGCGAGGAAGACGCTTTGCACGGTGGCATCGAGCGTCGCCGTGGCTGCGCTGAGCAACTGGCGGGCGTTCTCCAGATTGGCCGAGCGCGCGCCGAAGTCGTAAAGCAGCCACGACAGCGTCAGCGAGGTGCTGTTCACTGTGCTCGATCCCGTTTTGTTGCGGACGTCGCTGGTTGCGAGCTTGCCGTCGAGATCAGGCAGGTAGGCGCCCCGTGCCGCGCCGACGAGCGCTGCCTGCGCGCGGGCATTGGCCCAGGTCTCGTGCGTTTTCGGGTTGCGGCAGAGCGCCAGGTCGACGACTTCCACGACCCCATAGACGGTCCCGGCAACCGGCAGTGGGCAGGGGACTGCGACGCCGTCTTCCGTCGTCTCGAATCGCGGTGGCGGCGGAAGCAGCGACCGGGTGTCGAGCGGGTCGAAGGGGGCAGCACCCGCCGGATGGGCCAGCGTCAGCAAGCAGATCGACGGGGCAAGGCAATGGACAAAAGTGCGCATGGATCGGTGTCGGCGAATTTTCCGTTAGTATAGCGGCCTTCCCTCGTGGCAAGTCCCGCTCGACGCAGCCAGTTGTTAGCAACTGTTTCAGCGTGCGGCGAGCCCGGATTTTGATTGGGATCATCTCTGGATACCGGCATGGCACTCAAGGCAACCATCTTCAAGGTCGAACTCGCGGTCGCCGACCTCGACCGCAACGTGTACGAAAATTTCTCCCTGACCCTCGCGCAGCACCCCTCGGAAAATGATGCGCGGATGATGGTTCGCCTGCTGGCGTTCATGCTGTTTGCCGATGAACGCCTGGAATTCGGGCGCGGGATTTCATCCGACGACGAGCCGGACTTGTGGCTGAAAGACCTGACCGGCGCCATCGATCTGTGGATTTCGGTCGGCCAGCTCGACGAGCGCTGGCTGCGCAAGGCCGCCGGCCGCGCCCGGCGCGTGGTCGTGCTTTCCTACGGTGATCGCGCCGTCGATGCGTGGTGGGAGCAAAACCGCAGCACGCTCGAAAAGCTCTCGAACCTCACGGTGTTGCGCATCTCCGCCGACGAACTGCAAGCGCTGGCCGGACTGGCTGAACGCTCGATGAATCTGCAATGCACGATTCAGGACGGCGAAGCGATGATTTCCGGGCCGGGCGACGCGGTTAACGTAGTGCCGGTGGTGCTGTTTCGGGCAGGCGAGTGAAGGCAGGTCTGTCAGGCGCATACAGAGGCGATTTGCCGTAGAGCAGGGCTAGAAGCCAATATCCACGGGCCTTTCAGACAGGTGCCTGAAATCGCTGATCCATTTGCCACGTTTCCCTAGAAATCCACGGTGACCGGAATGGCGCCGCGTTCGCCGAGATGCGCGGTGTCTGCCCATCGTTCGATTTTCCAGCCGTCGGCGCCAATCGTCAGCCAGCACACACCGGTATTCGGGATCGGGAAGTCGCGCGGTTTTTCGAGCGGGGTGGCCGTGGCGCGGCGATAGACCAAGTCAAGCACGCCGCCATGGGTGACGACGACGACGGTCTGTCCGGGGTGTTTGCGGGCCAGGCCGTTGATGCAGTCCTCGATGCGTTGCTGGTGCTGGCGCAGGCTTTCG
>CAYUYI010000377.1:0-2883 GCA_964448995.1 uncultured Propionivibrio sp.
GGTTGCGCATCCTCGATTTCGCCCTGCTCTACATCATGCTGGCGCTCGGCCTGAATATCGTTGTCGGCTTCGCCGGCCTGCTGGACATGGGCTACATCGCCTTCTACGCCGTGGGCGCCTACCTCTACGCCCTGCTCGCCAGTCCGCATTTCGGACTGCACATCCCGGTGTGGATCATCATCCCGGCCGGCGCCGTACTCGCCGGTGTCGCCGGTGCCCTGCTCGGCGCGCCGACGCTGCGCCTGCGCGGTGACTATCTGGCGATCGTCACGCTGGGCTTCGGCGAGATCGTACGCATTTTCATGAACAACCTGAATGCGCCGATCAACATCACCAACGGACCGCAAGGCATCTCCAGCATCGACCCGATCCACCTCGGCGGCATCACACTGGCCAAGCCGATCACGGTACTCGGCCTCACGGTTCCCTCGCTGCACGCCTACTACTACCTGTTTCTGGCCCTGGCCCTGCTGATCATCTTCGTGACGATCCGTCTCGAAGATTCGCGTATTGGCCGCGCCTGGGTGGCCATCCGCGAGGACGAGATCGCCGCCAAGGCGTGCGGTATCAACACGCGCAACATCAAGCTGCTGGCGTTCACCATGGGCGCCAGCTTCGGCGGGGTCGCCGGCGGACTGTTCGCCGGCTTCCAGGGATTCGTCAGCCCGGAGTCTTTCAATCTGATGGAATCGGTGATGGTGCTGTGCATGGTCGTGCTCGGCGGCATGGGGCATATTCCCGGCGTGATTCTCGGCGGGGTGATGCTCACGGTTTTGCCGGAATTCTTCCGCCACAGTGCCGGACCGGTGCAACAGGCGCTCTTCGGCAAGATCCTGCTCGACCCGGAAGCGCTACGCATGCTGCTCTTCGGACTGGCGCTGGTGATTGTCATGCTCTACCGCCCGGCCGGTCTGTGGCCCTCGACGACCCGGCGCCGCGAATTTCGGAGCGGAACGACGGACGACGTGCTCAAGGAGGGCGAATGAGACCGACGCTCATGCTCGCCAATGCCATCACCAAGCGTTTTGGCGGTGTCAAGGCGCTCACCGAGGTATCGCTCGATATCCGTCAAGGCGAAATTTACGGCCTGATCGGTCCCAATGGCGCCGGTAAAACCACGTTTTTCAACGTGCTGACCGGCCTCTATCACCCCGATGGCGGCGAACTGCTGTTCGAAGGCCGCAAGCTGCAGGCCAGTGCGCCGCATATTGCTTCCCAGCGTGGCATTGCCCGCACCTTCCAGAACATCCGGTTGTTCGCCAACATGACCGCACTGGAAAACGTCATGGTGGGACGGCACGCGCGCACCCGCGCCGGCGTCTTCGGCGGCGTGCTGCGCACGGCCAAGACCCGCGCCGAGGAAGCCGCGATCCATCGCCGTGCGGAGGAACTGCTGCATTACGTGGGCGTTGCGCACCGTGCCAACGATCTGGCCAAGCACCTTTCCTACGGCGATCAGCGTCGGCTCGAAATCGCCCGTGCGCTGGCTTCGGACCCCAAGCTGCTGGCACTCGACGAGCCGGCCGCCGGCATGAACGCCAGCGAAACCGCCGGATTGCGCAAGCTGGTCGAAGGTATCCGTGCGGATGGCATCACCGTGTTGCTGATCGAGCACGACGTCAAACTGGTCATGGGTCTATGCGATCGCGTCGCCGTGCTCGACTACGGCGTCAAGATCTGCGAGGACGTTCCGGCAGTCGTGCAGAAGGATCCGAAAGTGATTGAAGCGTATCTGGGAGGCAGCGTTGCTTGAGGTAAACGATCTCCGCGTCGCCTATGGCGGCATTCAGGCAGTTCGTGGCATTTCGTTCCATGTCAACGAAGGTGAGATGGTGGCGCTCATCGGCGCCAATGGTGCCGGCAAGACCAGCACACTCAAGGCCTTGTCACGCCTGCTCGACCTGGCCGGGGGCAGTGTGCGCTATCGCGGCAAGGAAATATCCGGCTTGCCCCCGCACGAACTGGTCGGCGAAGGCATCGCGCTAGTTCCCGAAGGCCGGGGCGTGTTTCCACGCATGAGCATCGTCGAGAACTTGCTGATGGGGGCCTACAGCCGGCGGGACAAGGCCGGCATCGAGGCCGACATGGCCCATGTTTTCTCACTGCTGCCACGTCTCAGCGAGCGGGCCCAACAGCTGGCCGGCACGCTTTCCGGCGGCGAACAGCAGATGGTGGCCATCGGCCGGGCACTGATGAGCCGGCCCAAACTGCTGCTGCTCGACGAGCCGTCAATGGGCCTGGCGCCGCTGATGGTGCAGAAAATTTTCGAAGTCATCTGCGCCGTCGCCAAGGACGGCATGACCGTGCTGCTGATCGAGCAGAATGCCAAACTGGCGCTCGAAGTCAGCCAACGCGGCTACGTCATGGAAAGCGGAGAAATCACGTTGACCGGCGATTCCGCCACACTGCTCGCCGATCCCAAGGTGCGGGAGGCGTATTTGGGCGAGTGATCGGTGCGATGCCGTCATGACGCGACGCATTGGGTCGCCCGATCACTGGAAAACGAATACAGTTCTGCCAAGATTCCAGGCAGCGGCACGTACTTCACTGCATCGGCCAGCGGCGAGCCTGCCCGCACGAAAAAACCGCGCGCTTCGTCTTAACACCGACTGTCAGCCGGGCGTTCCGCTCGCTCGGCATCGGATCCAACGCCCGTTTTACGCCCATCAACAACGATCTTGCGGCGCGCGTGAACGTTGGCCGCCAGACCATCGAAGCTCGTAAACTCGACGGCAGCCGGACTCGCCAAGAGGAACACTAGAATTTTCGTCTCCAGATCGGCTCGAACCTGCTGCCATTCCATCCGGCCGGTAACTCGTACGTTGCCTATTAAGGAACATCTGAACAAGTCGTAAAAACGACTCGTACGCTAGCTTTTTTTCA
>CAYUYI010000378.1:0-2881 GCA_964448995.1 uncultured Propionivibrio sp.
TACAGCTCGATGGTGCATGTGGTCAACAAGAAGAGCTGGGACAAGTTGACGCCGGCGCAGCAGAAGATTGTCACGGAAGAGTCCATGGCAGCGGCCAAGGCGGCACGCAAGCAATTGCGTGATAACGAAGCGACGCAGTTGAAAGACCTCGAAACGACCAAGGGGATCGTCGTTGCCCGTCCGGATCTCGGCCCGTGGAAGGCGGCGATGGGCCCGGCGTGGGATAAAGTCAAGGCGCGTGTCGGGGCTGATAACTTCAAGCGGTTCATGGATATTGTGGAGAAAAGCGGCAAGTAACATGCTGCCTTTCAGCAGCGGGGCAGCCGATCGGGTGCCCCGCTTTTTTTGTGTTCGACGCTGGTTTGCGTTCGGCATAATTGATTCGGCCGTTTCAAGGTAATTCCCATGCTTACACTTGCCATCTTCGCGGTGCTGCTGATCATGCTGATGATCGATATACCGATCGCTGTCGCCATCGGTCTGACCGCCGTCATTTTCTTCGTGGTGCAGGGGCAGACCAGCTTCCTGGCGATGTTGCCGCAGCGCATGTATTCCGGGACGACCGGATTCACGCTGCTGGCGATTCCGTTCTTCATCCTTGCCGGCAATTTGATGAATTGCGGCGGAACGACGCAGCGTCTCTTTCGCTTTGCCCGCGCGCTTGTCGGGCATGTGCCTGGTGGCGTCGGACAGGTCAGTGTTGTGTCTTCCATGATTTTTTCCGGCATGTCCGGGTCGGCCGTGGCCGACGCCGCCGGGTTGGGGCAAATTCAGCATCGCGCCATGGTGGATGCCGGTTACAAACCCACGATTTCCGCGGCCATCGTGGCCGGGGCGTCGACGATCGGACCGGTGATTCCGCCGTCGATTCCGTTTGTTCTGTATGGGGCAATCACTTCTGTTTCGGTCAGCCGGTTGTTTCTGGCCGGCGCCATCCCCGGGGTGGTCATGGGGGTGGCGATGATGGCTGCCATCTGGCTGATGGCCAAGCCGCGCGGCCTACCCAAAGATCCGCGTGCCAATTTGCAGGAAATTCTGGTCAGTTTCAAAGAGGCGTTCTGGCCTCTGATGGCCCCGTTCATCATTATCGGTGGTATTACGACTGGGTTCTTTACGCCAACCGAAGCTTCGGTGGTTGCGACGTTATACGCGCTGGGACTCGGGTTCTGTTATCGGGATCTGGCCGTCAAGGATTTGCCCGCCATTCTGTTCACCTCGCTGAAGCAGACCTGCGGCTTGATGTTCATCATTGCGACGGCCAATTTCTTTGGCTGGTTCACCATTTTTGAACGGATTCCCGACGCGCTGATCATGCAGTTGTCGGCGATGGGCGCTTCGGCGACAGCGTTCATGTGGATCGTGATTGCCATCATCCTGGTCCTGGGGTGTTTCCTGGACGGCAATGCAATTTTCCTGATTACGTTACCGATTTTCATGAAGATCTGTCCCTTGTTCGGTATCGACATGATTAACTTCGGCGTCGTGATGACGCTGTTGATCATGATCGGCAACCTGACACCGCCGGTTGGGATGTGCTTGTTTGCGGTCGAGAGTTTCGCGAAGGTCGGAATCTGGAATCTCGCCTATGAATGCATGCCGTATCTGCTGGCCATTCTGGCGGTGACGATTCTTTGCGCGTTTGTTCCCGAGATTGCGTTGTGGCTGCCCAATTACGTCATGGGTGCGGGTAGCTAGACCAGAGCCAAGAGGAAAATCTAATGAAGAATTTTTTTGTCATGCTCAACCACTTCGACCGTAAGCTGGTCTGGATTCTGGAGTGGGTCTGTATCGCACTGTTTGCGGCGATCACGTGTATCCTGACGCTCAATATTTTCGTGCGTTTCGTGCCGATCATGTCGATGCACTGGTTCGACGAAATTCTCGAATTGCTCTATGGCGCACTCATCTTCTACGGTGCCGCAGCGGTTTGGGTTGTTCATGGGCACTTTAGTGTTGGCGACTGGATATCGAAATACCTGCCGAGCGTGCGAGCGCGCTTTGCTTACCGGTTGGTGGTGGAGCTCGCGTCGCTGATCTTCATTGCCATCTTCTTCTGGTATGCGCTCGAATTGCTCATGAAGACCGAAGAGCAAACCACGGCTTTTGCCATGTCGAAGAAATGGCTCTATGCCTGCATGCCGATCACCGGCGGGATCATGGTTTTGTATTCGCTCAAGAACATGTATTTCGAACTGGCTAAAATCGTAAATCCGGCAATCGATATCGATGAAGGCAAGGAAAATTTGAACCATTGACCGAGGTTTCCATTTTTCTTGATGAGCCGCCCTGTCAGGCGGCTTTTTCTTTTTTGTCGGGAACTCGCAGCCAAAGAAAACCCCGCAGGCTAGCGGGGTCGTAAAACTGCTGTGCGTCCGTGCGCACAGAGCAGGGAGCGTCCTATTTTTTGGCGACGGGCTTGCTCTTGTCCACCGAGAATTTATAGACAATCTTGCCGCTGTACCACTCGCCGGGCTTGATTTCGGTGGTCGGGAAACCGGAATGGTTAACCGAGTCGGGGAAACGGGACGGTTCAAGGCAGAAACCGCTGCGGAACTTGTAAACGGTTGAGCCCTTGCCGAGGTCGCGCGGAAGCTTGCCTTCCAGGAAGTTACCGGAATAGACCTGAACGCCCGGTTCGGTCGACCACACTTCGAGTACGCGGCCAGACTTTGGATCCATGATGCGTGCGTTGAGACCGAGTTCCGTCGGTTGTTTCATGCTGATCACGAAGTGGTTATCGTAACCGTTGCCGGCCTTGAGCAGATCGTAGTCGGCCTTGATGTCTTTTCCGAGTGCTTTGGGTTTGCGGAAATCCATTGGAGTGCCACTGACGTCGCGGAAGTTTCCATTGGGGACAAGCGCCGACGAGACTTCCAGCACC
>CAYUYI010000379.1:0-2832 GCA_964448995.1 uncultured Propionivibrio sp.
CGAAACGGCCAGTTTCCATCGAAAAAATAGCCGGATTTTTGCTGCGCTTTTCGCAATAGCCCGCAGCAGCATGAAAGACCCCGCAACTCCCTGATGGCTGTTGCCTCTCCGGTTCAGGACAATTTCGCATATGCGATTTGCCCTGAAAGGATCGGTCACCAATGCATGAAATCAAACACACTCCTCCGGACAGCATGACCCCGGAGCAGCGCCGCCAAGAGGTTGCGTCACTGCTGGCCAACGGCCTCGCACGTTTTCGCATCAGGCCTTCAACGAATAGACGCATCGAGTTACCTGCAAGCAGTTTTGGGCTTGGCTTTACTGCCCACCAGCGCGTTCATACAGACCACGTCAACTACCGTAAAACGGAGTCTCAATGAACCGCCAAAAACGTCCTCCTGCCACGCCGACTAGCGTACTGGCACAGATCGCTCAATTATCTGACTACTCAATCGATGATCTACGAAGCTTGTGGATAGAGCTTAACGGAAGCCCGACACCCAATAGCAATCGACCATTTTTAGAGCGGCGAATTGCCTACGGGCTGCAAGAACGGGCTTACCGCAAGGTAGATCCCGGACTGCTGGAGAGAAATGCACATCGGATTGATAAGTTACTAACCACAGGCGTCGTCAGTAAATTCGACAGAGACATTAGGCCCATTCCCGGCACAGTGATCACACGCGAGTATCGTGGCCAAATGCATCGCGTGGTCGTCGGCACAGATGGTCAATATGAATTTGAAGGACGTCGCTACCCCACGCTGTCGATGATCGCACGCGAAATAACCGGCACGCGTTGGTCGGGACCGCTGTTCTTCGGCCTTAAAGCCCCAACTCCGGCGAGGAAATCGAAATGAGTGATGTCTTGAAGCGGCGCCAACGCTGCGCGGTCTACACGCGCAAGTCCAGCGAGGAAGGCCTGGATCAGGAGTACAACTCGATTGACGCACAACGCGATGCCGGTCATGCCTACATCGCCAGCCAGCGCGCCGAGGGCTGGATTCCGGTCTCGGATGACTACGACGACGGTGGATTCTCCGGCGGGAGCATGGATCGACCGGCACTGCAGCGCCTAATGCAGGATATTGAGGCGGGCTTAATCGACATCGTTGTCGTGTATAAAATTGATCGACTCACCCGCAGTCTGGCGGACTTCTCGAAAATGGTTGAAGTATTTGAGCGTCGTGGCGTCTCCTTTGTCTCGGTGACCCAGCAATTCAATACGACGACCTCTATGGGAAGATTGATGCTGAACGTGCTGCTGTCCTTTGCGCAATTCGAGCGCGAAGTGACGGGCGAGCGGATCCGCGACAAGATCGCCGCGTCAAAGCGCAAAGGCATGTGGATGGGTGGAATGCCTCCGCTGGGTTATGACGTGGAAAATCGCCGGCTGGTGCCAAATCCGCAGGAGGCAAAGCTGGTCCGGCAGATTTTTCAGAGATTCGTCGAGTTGGGCTCAAGCACCAAGCTCGTTCGCGAATTGAAGTTGGATGGTGCGACCTCGAAGGCATGGACGACTCAAGACGGTAAGGTCCGGATCGGAAAAGCGATCGACAAAAGCCTTATCTACAAAATGCTGGTCAACCGGACCTATTTGGGCGAGATCGGGCATAAATCAGTATGGTATCCCGGTCAGCATCCGGCCCTGATTGATCAGAAAACCTGGGATGAAGTGCAGGCAATTCTTGCGACCAATAGTCGCGTGCGAGCGAACAACACACGCGCTCAAACCCCGTTTTTGCTGAAGGGCCTTGTATTCGGGATCGATGGACGTGCGCTTGCTCCCTGGCACACAACCAAGCGAAAGACGGGGCGGGTCTATCGGTACTACGTGTCGCAACGTGACTTGAAGGAACATGCTGGTGCTTCTGGTCTACCCCGCTTACCGGCAGCTGAACTGGAATCTGCCGTACTGGGGCAGATTCGCGGGTTGCTTCGCTCACCAGGACTGATTGCCGACATCGTCCCCAAAGCCATCGCCTTGGATCCGTCTCTGGACGAGGCCAAGGTCACCATCGGACTGACCCGACTCGATGGCATCTGGGATGAATTGTTTCCGGTCGAACAGCACCGCTTGGTGAGCCTGCTGGTAGAGAAAATTGTGGTCTCCCCCACCGAACTCGAAGTTCGGCTGCGTACGACCGGAATCGAACGGGTATTGCTTGAACTGAACACGCCGCACGTGGAACGCAAGGTGGCGGCATGAGTGACCTCAAAATCCAACAAACGGGTGACGCAGAAATCCAAACGGCGAGCGATGGCCGTATTGCCGTCGCGGTCCCTATCCATTTCAAGCGGCGCAGTGGCAGAAAATTGGTCACGCTGCCGGATGGGGAAATCCTGAAACCTCTCCCATGGGACAGGGAACCCACCCCCCTCCAGCGAGCGCTGGCACGAGCCCATCGATGGCAACGCATGCTCGATTCCGGCGAAGTTCGCACTCAACAAGAACTTGCCGATCTCGAAGGGGTAAGCAACCCTTATGTTTCGAGGATGCTGAGGCTCACAACACTGGCGCCTGATCTCGTTGCGGCCATCCTCGACGATGACCTCCCGGACCAGATCAAGCTTTTCGACTTCTCGGCAATGGACCCAGTAATTTGGGATGAACAGCGTGCTCTCGTTGCGTCCATGGTTACGGAGCACGAATCACTCTGTTGATCAAAGAACATCTGACCAGATGACATTACAAGTTGGCGGGAATAGCGCGCAGGTTTTATACTGTACATAAAAACAGTATTCTTATGCAGCCAACTCTTGTCCGTCGTCGTCCTGCGCCATGCCTGAGCCAGACTCCTTTGGAGGTGGCACAGGACCCGGTTGCGTTCGA
>CAYUYI010000380.1:0-2827 GCA_964448995.1 uncultured Propionivibrio sp.
TACTGGCAGGCGTTGGTGTCCTGGTATTCGTCGACGAGCAGGTAGCGCAGGCGGTTCTGCCACTTGTCGAGCACGTCGGGATGTTTATCGAAAAGCTCGACGGGCAACGAAATCAGGTCATCGAAATCGACCGCCTGATAGGCTTTTAGCGTTGCCGCGTAGCTCGCGTAAGCCTGCGCGGCGAGCTTTTCCGTGTCGTTCTCGGCATCGGCCAGCGCGCGATCGGGCGAGACCAGCGCGTTCTTCCAGTTGGAGATCAGCGTCTGCAAGCGGCGGATCGTCGCCTTGTCGGCGCTACCGGAAAGGTCGGAAATGATGCCGTAGCAGTCGGTCGCGTCGAAAATCGAAAAGCGCGGTTTGTAGCCGAGTACCTTGGCTTCCTCGCGCAGGATGCGCACGCCCAGCGAGTGGAAGGTCGAGATCGTGAGGCCCTCCGGCTTGCCCTTGAGCAATTGGGCGACCCGTTCCTGCATTTCCTTCGCCGCCTTGTTGGTGAAGGTGATGGCCGCGATGTTCGACGGCGAGAAACCGCAGTCCTGGATCAGGTAGGCAATCTTCTGGGTAATGACGCGCGTCTTGCCCGAGCCGGCACCCGCCAGAACGAGCAAGGGACCGTCGAGATAGCGAATGGCTTCGCGTTGAGGGGGATTGAGCAGTGCAGACATCGAGAGAAAATCAAAAAAGCTTTAACCACGGCGCACACGGCAGGCACAGCGAAAACCCGAATACTGTTTTTCGCCGTGTGCGCTGTGCCCGCTGTGGTTAATAAAACATAAACGGAATGACGAGTGCCGCCGCCAGCAGCACGACGACCATGACCAGCAAGCGGTTCTGGCGGCGTTGAGTGGCGTTGAGTTCGGCAAGCAGCGGCGCCAATTCGGCCGCGGGCTCGCGTGTCAGCGCCTGATGTACCAGTCGCGGCAACTGCGGCAGCGTGCGCGACCAGTTCGGCGCTTCCTGCTTGAGGTTGCGCAGCATGGAACGCCAGCCCATCTGCTCGCGCATCCAGCGCTCGAGGAACGGCTTGGCCGTCACCCACAGATCAAGATCGGGGTCGAGCTGCCGCCCGAGCCCTTCAATGTTGAGCAGTGTTTTTTGCAGCATCACCAACTGCGGCTGGATTTCGACATTGAAACGGCGTGACGTCTGGAACAGGCGCAGCAGCACCTTGCCGAAGGAAATCTCGCGCAACGGCCGGTCGAAAATCGGTTCGCAGACGGCACGGATTGCCGCCTCGAATTCGTCAGCGCGCGTATCGGCCGGCGCCCAGCCCGCCTCGATGTGCGCTTCGGCGACGCGCCGGTAGTCACGGCGGAAGAAGGCCAGGAAGTTCTGTGCCAGATAGTCCTTGTCGCGCTCGGTCAGGGTGCCGACGATGCCAAAATCGAGGGCAATGTATTTGCCGCGATTCGCCTCGTCAATGGCCACGAAGATGTTGCCGGGGTGCATGTCGGCATGGAAAAAACCGTCGCGAAACACCTGCGTAAAGAAGATTTCGACGCCGGCCTTCGACAGCGACTTGAGATCGACACCGGCATCCACGAGCATCGCCTTCTGGCTGATCGGCAGACCGCGCATGCGCTCCATCACCATCACCGTCGTCGTGCACAGATCCCAATACACTTCGGGCACCAGCAGCAGGGTCGAGTCGGCAAAATTGCGCCGCAGCTGCGAGGCATTGGCCGCCTCGCGCATCAGGTCGAGTTCGTCGTAGAGATACTTGGCGAATTCGGCGACGACTTCGCGCGGCTTCAGGCGCTTACCGTCGGACCAGACCTTTTCCAGCAAAGCGGCCGCCGAATCGAGCAGCGCCAGATCGTGGGCGATCACCGCTTCCATGTCCGGGCGCAGAATCTTGACCGCGACTTCGTGGCCGCCGTCCTCGGACCGCAACTTGGCGAAATGCACCTGCGCCACCGAGGCGCTGGCCTCCGGTGTTTCATCGAATTCGGCAAATACTTCGCTCGCCGGTCGGCCATAGGCGGCCTGAATCTGGGCGTGCACCAATTCCGACGGGAACGGCGGTACGCGATCCTGCAATTTCGCCAACTCGTCGGCGATATCGAGTGGCAACAGGTCGCGGCGCGTGGACAACACCTGGCCGAACTTGACGAAAATCGGCCCCAACGATTCAAGCGCCTGGCGCAGGCGTTCGCCACGCGGTGCTTCGCAATGACGACCGAAGCGCAGCAGACGTGACAACGCCACGAGCCGCCCGGTCGGCTCATGTTCAAGAATCATCTCGTCGATCCCGTAACGGCGAACGACGCTCAGAATTTTGGCGAGTCGAAAAAGACGCATCGGGTGAGTCAGAAAGGGCAAAGACGCCAGTGTATCCTGAATCACGGCAGAGGCTCCGGATTCAGTCAGCGCCTTCGCCATTGACAGATGCTTTTACGCCCCGGAAAGCGTAAGGTGACGAATGCAAAACCGTTGCATTTGTCCTGCGCTTTATCTATATTGCTGCATCGAGTTAGCACCGTTCCACCGAAAGTCATTCACTATCACCACGGAGGGGTCTCATCATGGTCTCAACAAAGCGTTGTATTGGTTTTCTGATGGGTTTGGGTCTAGCCAGCGTAGCACTCGCACAGCAGCCCGTTGTCCTGCGTTGGGGCGACGTCGTTGCCGGCGGCCACCCTCAGGTCGTCATGGTTGAACGCATTGCCGCCGACGTAAAGGCCAAGACCAGCGGCCGCATCGATATCCAAGGTTTCCCCGGCGGCCAGATGGGCAGTTCGCGTGACATGATCGAAGCGGTAGCCAATGGCACGCAACAGATCGTCACCGAAGGTGCCGCCAATTTCGGCGCCTGGATTCCCTCGAT
>CAYUYI010000381.1:0-2826 GCA_964448995.1 uncultured Propionivibrio sp.
GCACCGGATTGCAAATCCGTGTAGGTCGGTTCGACTCCGGCTCGCGCCTCCAGAATTTTGCGGGAATAGCTCAGTTGGTAGAGCGCAACCTTGCCAAGGTTGAGGTCGCGAGTTCGAGACTCGTTTCCCGCTCCAGTTAAAAAGGGAAAGTACCTGTTGCGTACTTTCCCTTTTTCATTTGCGGGATGGTTGACCACACGAAAGGTATAATCACTCACGCGCCCGGATGGTGAAATTGGTAGACA
This sequence comes from uncultured Propionivibrio sp., assembly GCA_964448995.1. GTDB lineage: Bacteria > Pseudomonadota > Gammaproteobacteria > Burkholderiales > Rhodocyclaceae > Propionivibrio. Next base: position 246 of record CAYUYI010000381.1, read on the forward strand.
CAAGAGACTTAAAATCTCTCGGCCTTACGGCTGTACCGGTTCGATCCCGGTTCCGGGCACCAACTCTTGAAACAACAGCGATACACGATGATTATTTTTGATCTGACCTGCAACCTTGGTCATGCTTTTGAAGGCTGGTTCCAGTCTTTGGAAAACTACGAAGACCAAATCGCCCAGGAACTCATTTCCTGCCCACATTGCGGCTCGATCGAAATCCGTCGAGTTCCCTCGGCGATCCACGTTTCAAAGAGTGTTGCAGCAAAAGACATCAACACCAAAAAAGCCCAGGTCAGTTCAGAGGAAATGCTCTCTCTCCTGGGGCAGGTTCTGTCGTCGATCATCGCTAGCACCGAAGACGTTGGAACGGGCTTTGCGGACGAAGCGCGGCGCATTCATTACCTTGAATCCCCAGAACGCCCGATTCGGGGCGAAGCCAGTTTCGAAGAGTTTGAAAGCCTGCGGGACGAGGGGATTGAGGTCATGATGCTGCCGACACTGAAAAAGGAAGAAGTGCATTAGGCGATTTCGCCTCGGCTGTTTCACACCATTTATTTAATTTTACATAATACAAATTATGCGCTTTTTAATCAGTTATTCACGCGTACCATACCACCTAGAGCCACAACCGATACAAATCAGTTACAGGGCATCTTATTAGTGTTCATTTAACATTGATTTCAATAAGATATAAATGTATGGTACAGTTGTACTGGAATTAGTCAGAATCCAACATCAACGATGACCAAGAAGCCATTCCCGAATTTGCGTTCTTTCCGGCATACCGAGCCTGTGTCAATTGGAACACAGCTCTACCGGCATTTGCGTAGCGCCATCGTTCGTGGCGAACTCCATCCGGGCCAAGCACTTTCGGAAGCCGAAATTGCCAAACAGTTCGCGACCAGTCGACAACCGGTACGCGAAGCTTTCATCAAGCTGTCCGAGGAGCGTCTCGTTGTCATTCAACCGCAACGCGGTACATTCGTCATCAAAATTTCGGTGGATGATGTGCTTGATGCCCGCTTCGTTCGCGAAGCCATCGAAGTGGCAATCGTGCTTGAAGCTTCGACTAAAATTCAGCCCGATGAGATAGTCAATCTGCGCAGGATCATCGACGCACAGGTCGAAGCCATGCACGGCCACAGCGACGAATTCCTGGCGCTCGATGAAGAATTTCACCGAGCACTGGCGCTCTCTGTTGGACGCTCTCATGCCTGGCGTGTCATCGAGAACATCAAGGCTCAAATGGACCGTATCCGCTATCTGAGCCTCGACGACGCGACACCAACCCCGTTACTGGTCGAGCAACACCGAAAAATTGTCGACGGCATCGAAGCTGGCGATCCCACGGCCGCCGTAGCGGCCATGCGGACACACCTGCGCCAGATCATGACCTCGCTGCCCGCAATCGCCGAAAAATTCCCGGAACTGTTCGAACAGTAATCGCCGGCCTTTTTCCCGCGCTGTCTTTCAGTTGGGCGACTTGCGCCCGGCCAGACTCAATACTTCGGCCCAGACACCATCATCGACAACGATACCATTGGCCTGTTGGTCGATCCGCTTGCGCAGTGTTGATTCGCCCGGGTAATAGACTCCTTGTGCATCTTCTGCCGGTATCGAGGCATTGACATAGCCGGCGACACTGTCAGCGACACTTTGGGAAAAAGCCTCGCCTCCCAATTGTCGTGGATCGAAGACGATGAATACTTGCGAACAGCCCGTACAGCTCCCACGCTGGAGTTTGTCAATTTCGTTGGTGGGTCGCCCTTCCGACAGAATTGCCGCCAGCGCATCAAGGACGATTGCAAATGCCGATCCCTTCCAGTAACCCGTCGGGAGAATCCGCATCGTTTGCTCGATCGGCCCCGGTTCCGACGTCAGATTGCCTTCGGCATCAAACCCGCCGGGGAAAGGCAGTTGCTCGCCCTTGAGGCGAGTGACTTGCAGCTTTCCATAGGAATATTGCGACATGGCCATGTCGAGAACGATATTGCCCTTCTCCCGTGGCACAGCCATCACAAACGGGTTATTGCCGAGGCGGGGATTCTTCCCCCCCCAGGCTGGCATGCACGATTCAGTGTTGGTCCAGCAGATCGCGGCAAAGCCCCTATCTGCCGCGCGCCAGCCATAGCTACCGCCACGCATCCAGTGTGTGGTATTGCGGAGCGTGACGATCCCGATCCCCTGCCCCTCGGCAATTTGCATGGCGCGGTCGGTGGCAAAGAGTGCATTGAGAATTCCAGGACCTTGATTGCCATCGTAAATTTCAATCGCACCGAGTTTTCGCACGATCTCTGGCTCCGCCCCGGCAACGACCCACCCACGTTTCAGGTAATCGACAAAACGTGCCACGCGATTGAGCCCGTGGGAATAAACACCGTCGCAACTCGATTCTGCATGAATTCTCGCGCACACATCGGCCTTGTCGAGTGCCATGCCGGCATTGACGAACGCGTCGCGAACAACCTCATGCATGAGGTGAAACGAAATTCTGGTCATTTCAGCCCTTTCAAGGCGTCAGATAGTCCGGAAATTAAGCCGGTTACCAGTTCCACAGCGTCCCATCTTCCAGACGAGCCACGGG
>CAYUYI010000382.1:0-2823 GCA_964448995.1 uncultured Propionivibrio sp.
GCTTTCCTGTTGCCGTACGGGGGAGCAGGTCGGAGCTTGCTTTAGCTGGCTGTTGAAAAACGGCGCTCAGAATATGCGTACGGAATGGTTAAACCATCTTGTTCCAAGAGATGGAAGTCTGTGCGCAGAGCGGATGTAATGCGTTCTCTCTGAATCCTGAGTAAATCTGTCTCCGATCAATGAGAATTATGGGCGACTCAATAGTTGCCACACTTTTTCGGCACGGTTACAGAAATAAAAATGCCAGTGCCAGCATTCCATAACATGCAATCAACTGAACACCTTCCAACCAGTTAGTCTTACCGTCCTGAAACACAAAAAGTGACATAGCAATACTAATCAACACACTGGTTACTTGAAACTCCGTGTACACATATGCCATAGGAGTTCGAATGATGACACTAAAGATGACGAGAATCGGTGCTACGAAAAGTGCTATCTGCATGCTTGATCCAACGGCAATCTCGAGACTGATATCAACCTTGTTTTTAACTGCCATAATCATCGCTGAAGCATGTTCTGCAACATTTCCTAAAATTGGAATCAAGATAATTCCAACAAATACTTCTGAGATTCCAAATTGTCTTACCGCATCTTCTACCGTAGCAACCAACATTTCACTTGCAATGGCTACAAAAAACGTGGAAACAGCAAGAATTACAATGGCTTTTTTCAACGTCCATTTCGGCGTTTCCGGTTCTTCGTCTTCCACGTGAGCTTGATGCTCAACGAATACATTCCGATGAGTGACTAAAGAAAAGACAAGCCCCAAGACATAAAGCACCAACAACACAACGGCTATCCCGAGGCTAAATGCATTAACAGAATCCGTAATGTGCGGTTGACCTGCAGCGGCGCGGCTAAACGCGTAGGGAATGATCACACTCAAAGCTGCAAAGAAGAGAAGTGTAAAGTTACTTCGAGCAATCTCTTTTACAAAGGTTTGCTGTTTAAATTTCAGACCACCGAGAAAGATGCTAAACCCAAGCACAAGGAGGATGTTTCCTATAATCGACCCGGCCATACTGGCTAAAACGAGTGTAAACAATCCCGCTTTCACGGCGAAAATCCCGATAAGTAATTCAGGGACATTCCCCATCGTCGCGTTTAACATCCCCCCGATTTTGGGCCCCGAGTAGATCGCGATCTGTTCAGTTGCATCACCAATGATTACAGCAAGGGGAACAATGGATAATCCAGAAAAAAGGAAAAGCAACCCATGGCTCCATTCAAGAAAATGACCAGTAATGGCCAAGGGCACAAATGCCAGAAGAATGTTTACATATCTCATAAAACCCTCCTTCTTGTAATTTTCAACAACACTGAGCCTCGTGCAAAACCCAAACTGCGAACTGGATTTATTTCGCGTGTCGGCGGGTAGTTGGTCCGTATGACTGCTCGAATCAGTAAGCCACCGCACAGAGCCGGTCCTATTCATGCTAGCCCATGGCCGCAACCGCTGCCTACCTATCATAGCGGCCGAGAATCGCTACTACCGCTTTGGGGCGTTTTTCACCGTTGAATCCGAGAGAACCGGCCATAATAGGTGAATGCAACCATGGCAACATCTGTAAAACCCCGTTTTGAAACAGCATCGATGAACTTCCCCGAAATCCTCACCCATACGGCGACGCTGGCATGCAAGATCAAGGCCTCCGGTTTTCAGCCGGATTTCCTCGTCGGTCTGGCGCGCGGGGGTTGGATTCCCACGCGGTTGCTGTCGGATGCCTTGGGCGTCAGGGAAATTCTCAGTATCGGCATGCGCTATACCGATGCGAGCCGAACGGCGCTCGTCGCCTATTCCTTGCCCGCGCCAATGCCGTCAGGCAAGCGGCTGCTCTTGATCGAGGATTGCCTGGAGAGCGGGAGAAGCCTGCTGGAGGCCCGGCGGATTCTTGAATCGGCGGGCAACCAGGTCCGCACAGCCTGCCTGTTCATCACCGACGGCACGCCCTTGGAACCGGATTATTTTCTGGCGCGACTGCCGGCTCCGCCGCGATTTCCGTGGGAATGACGCGAGCGTAGCGCGTGATAGCGGTATTGAGCGCCGGATTTTCCATAGCAAGAAACTATTGAAATCATTGCCTCAATTTCCTGGAAGCAATAACCCTTGTCGTCTACCATGAATCCATCAACACCCGCCTGATTAAACAAAAAGGAGCGATTCATGAGCAACGAAAGCCAATGCCCATTCGCCGCGATGCGCGGCGCCCGCACGACGGTCAGCGCCCAGTCGAATGCCGACTGGTGGCCGAAGCAGCTGAATCTCAAGATCCTGCACCAGCATTCCTGCAAGTCCAGCCCGATGGAAAAAGGGTTCGACTATGCCGAGGAATTCAAGAAACTCGATTACGCGGCGCTCAAGAAAGACCTCACCGCGCTGATGACCAGTTCGCAAGACTGGTGGCCGGCCGACTGGGGCCACTATGGCGGTCTGTTCATCCGCATGGCCTGGCACAGCGCCGGCACTTACCGGACCTTTGACGGGCGCGGGGGCGGCGGCACCGGCAACCAGCGTTTCGCCCCGCTCAACAGCTGGCCCGACAACGGCAATCTCGACAAGGCGCGCCGCCTGTTGTGGCCGATCAAACAGAAGTATGGCAACAAGATTTCCTGGGCCGATCTGATGATCCTGGCGGGCAACGTCGCCCTGGAATCGATGGGCTTCAAGACCTTCGGTTTTGCCGGCGGCCGTGAAGATATTTGGGAACCGGAAGAAGACATCTATTGGGGCAGCGAATCCGAATGGCTGGGTGACAAACGCTACAGCGGCGAGCGTGACCTGGAAAACCCGCTGGCCGCGGTACAGATGGGCCTGATCTA
>CAYUYI010000383.1:0-2819 GCA_964448995.1 uncultured Propionivibrio sp.
GAGATCGCTATCGTCCCTGGGCGCGAGGTGGTTCCCGGCGACATCGTGATTCTCGAAGCCGGCAATTACGTGCCCGCCGATTTGCGGCTTGTCGAGAGTGTCAATCTGAAGATCGAAGAGGCTTCGCTCACCGGCGAGTCGGTGCCGGTGGAAAAAAACGCGGCCGTGGTTCTTGAAGGAGACGCGGCGCTGGGAGATCGCCGTAATCTCGCGTTCATGGGTACATTGATTACCTATGGTCGTGGCAAGGGGGTGGTAACAGCGACCGGCATGAACACGCAGATCGGACTGATCGCCGAGATGATCCAGTCGTTCGAAGCCGAGGAAACGCCCCTGCAGAAGAAACTCGAGCATCTCGGCAAAGTGCTTGGAACGGCGTGCCTGGCGATCTGCGCGCTGGTATTCATCTATGGCCTGTTCCGCGACACGAATCTGGCATCGGCCCTGCAGGGCGATTTCATGGGTTATCTGCTGGCCGAAAAGAAGGATATCGTCAATTTGTTCATGACTGCCGTGAGTCTGGCGATTGCGGCCGTGCCGGAAGGCTTGCCCGCGATCGTGACGATCTGTCTGGCACTCGGTATGCAGCGCATGATCAAGCACAATGCCCTGATCCGGAAATTGCCCGCGGTCGAGACGCTGGGGTGTGCGACCGTTGTCTGTTCCGACAAGACCGGGACCCTGACCCAGAACGAGATGACGGTGGTGCGAGGCTATGCCGGGGAATACGTTTTCCGTGTCAGCGGCGAGGGCTATGCCCCGCACGGCGAATTTTCAACGGAAGAGGGCGCGTTTACGGCAGCAGAGGTTCCGGATGTAGCACTGCTTCTCAAGGCGGCGCTGTCTTGCAACGATGCATGGCTAGAAACGCATTCCTCGGACGATGGGCAGGCTGCCTGGAAAATCATCGGTGATCCGACGGAAGGGGCCATGGTGGTTGCCGCCGCGAAGGCGGGTTTTTCGCGGAAAGCGGTGAACGAAGTCCTGCCGCGCGAGCAGGAAATCCCCTTCGATTCGGATCGCAAACGGATGAGCACGATCCATCGGATCGTCCAGGAAACTCAGTTCGCCGGCTTGTTCGCCGTGCCGCAGGTGCTTATTGTCAAGGGGGCGCCGGACGTCGTTCTCGGGCTGTGTGCGGAGCGCATGTTGAATGGCGAACCGGTGGCATTGACCGAGGCCATGCGCGAAGAAATCCATGCCAAAAATCACGAGATGGCGACGAGCGCCTTGCGTGTTCTGGCGGTTGCCTGCCGCCCCCTGGCTCAGCCGCCGGAAGTGTTGACGCCGGAGGCCGTCGAACGCGATCTGATCTTCGTCGGACTGCTCGGTATGATCGATCCGGCGCGGCCGGAGGTGATCGAAGCGCTACGGATTGCCCACGGCGCTGGCCTCAAGTGTGTCATGGTGACCGGGGACTACAAGGAAACGGCAGTGGCGATCGCGCGCGACATCGGCATGTTGCGGCCCGGTGGTGGTGTGCTGACGGGAGCCGAGATCGAGATGCTCAGCGACGAGGCCTTGGCAGCGAAGGCACCCAATCTTGAGGTGTGTTGTCGCGTATCTCCGCAACACAAGACGCGGATCGTCGATGCGATGAAGGCCAACGGCCATGTCGTAGCGATGACGGGCGACGGCGTCAACGATGCGCCAGCGCTCAAACGCGCGAATATTGGCGTGGCAATGGGCATTACCGGCACGGATGTGGCCAAACAGACGGCGGACATGGTGCTCACCGACGACAACTTCGCCAGCATCGTTTCGGCCATCAAGCAGGGCCGGATCATCTATTCGAATATCCGCAAGTTTGTCTATTTTCTGCTGGCCTGCAATATTGGCGAGATCTTCATCATCTTCGGCGCCATGCTGATCGGCATGCCCATCCCGTTGCGTCCGACCCAACTGCTTTGGCTGAATCTGGTGAGTGACGGCGCGCCGGCGCTGGCGCTTGGTCTCGAAAAAGGCGACTCGGATATCATGGCACAGCCGCCGCGTTCTCCGACCGAACCAGTGATTAATCGTGAAATGGCGATTGGCATCGGTGTCGTTGGTCTTGTCGATACAATTGCCGTGCTGACCGTGTTCTCTCTGGCGCTCGGGCGCTACCCTGAACATCTGGCAGCTGCGCAAACCATGGCATTCATCACCTTGTGTATCTCCGAGCTGTTCCGGGCCTTTACGGCGCGTTCGGAAATACACAGCATCTTCAGCATTGGCTGCTTCAGCAACCGCGCGATGGTTTGGGCCGTCGGCATTTCCTTGTTGCTGGTATTGATGGTCATCTACGTTCCGTTCCTGCAACCCCTGTTCGATACGGTCCCGCCAAGCGTGAATGACTGGTTGTTGATGCTGCCATTCTTTTTTGCCTCCCCGGCGGCCATGGAACTGCTCAAGCTCTATTTCCGCCGCGCCAAGCGGGGCTGAACTTCTGCAGAAGCGTTGGGTCTCACAATCAACGAACAAGACACCCTGAGGTGTTTTGTTCGTTGTCTTGAAATTGGGGGAAACGGACGCATTTTCCTTCTTGACCCCGGCGATTTTCCGGTCCGGGGGGCTCACGAAAAGGAATCGTCATGAACATTGTCTATAACAGCGAGAATTACGCCATCGTGGCTTATCCGACACGGCAGGCTTTTGAACTGGTGGACAAGCAGGCCAGCCGGAGCCTGTTCGTGCAAGGATCGATTGCCAAAGATCTGCGTTCGGCGATCGACAGCATTCCGGATGAGGACCGGGATCAGGAGTCAATCGATTCTTTGCTCGACGATTTCTGCGTTGGTGCGACCCGCCCGATTGCCATTCACTGAGGCACGAAGGGA
>CAYUYI010000384.1:0-2811 GCA_964448995.1 uncultured Propionivibrio sp.
GTGTTCGAGCGGGTTGTCCTGCGGACGCAGCACGTCGAGTTCCTGCTGGGCGAAGTAACCGATCGACAGGCCCTTGCCTTCGGTCACCGTGCCAGAGATCGGTGCCAGCGTCCGCGCGATCGTCTTGACCAGCGTCGACTTGCCCTGGCCGTTGGCACCGAGAATGCCGATGCGCTGGCCGGCATTGACCGTACGTGTCGCCTGACGGACGATCACGGTCGGCAGCGCACTCGCCGGCAGGTCATCGGCCGGCGGATAGCCGCAGTCGACTTCACGCAGCACCAACATTGGGTTGGGCAGGTTGGCCGGCTCCTTGAATTCGAACGTAAATTCCGCCGAGGCCAGCACCGGCGCCAGCTTCTCCATGCGTTCGAGCGCCTTGACGCGGCTCTGCGCCTGCTTCGCCTTGGTCGCCTTGGCCTTGAAGCGGGTGATGAATGACGTCAGGTGCGCGATCTTTTCCTGCTGCTTCGCGTAGGCGTTCTGCTGCAGTTCCAACTGCATCGCGCGCGTTTCCTCGAAGGTGCTGTAGTTGCCGCCGTAACGCGTCAGCTGGCCGACGTCGATGTGCAGCGTGACGTTGGTCACGGCATCGAGGAATTCGCGGTCGTGACTGATGACAATCATCGTCCCTTCGTAACGCTTCAGCCACGATTCCAGCCAGACCAGCGCGTCGAGATCAAGGTGGTTGGTCGGTTCGTCGAGCAGCAGCAGGTCGGACGGACACATCAGCGCGCGCGCCAGCTGCAGGCGCATGCGCCAGCCGCCGGAAAAACTGTTCACCGGATGGTTGAGCTCGGTGGTCTTGAAACCGAGGCCGAGGATCAGCGACTGCGCCCGTGCCTGCGCGTCGTGCGCGCCGGCGTCGTGCAGCGCGGTGTAGGCGTGCGCCATGCGCTCGCCGTCGCCCGAAGCCTCGGCCGCCTTGACCTCGTCTTCGGCGGCCATCAGTCGCGAATCGCCGGCGATGACGAAGTCGGTGGCACTGATGTCCGTTTCCGGCATTTCCTGAGCCACCTGCGCCATTCGCCACGACGGCGGCAGGAAGAATTCGCCGCCATCTTCGTGCAGCCCGCCGGCCAAGAGTGCGAAGAGCGACGACTTGCCGGCCCCGTTGCGCCCGACCAGTCCGACGCGCTCGCCCGGATTGACCGTCACCGACGCGCCATCGAGCAAAACCTTGGCCCCGCGCCGCAGGGTGACGTTTTTCAGGGTAATCATGAGGAATGTCTAAAGGCGTTTAGCCACGGCGGGCACAGCGCACACGGCGAAAGGCATCACAAAATATGGCATTTGTTGCTCGCCGTGCCCGCCGTGTTCGCCGTGGTTAGATTGAGTCCTTATCTGAAAACCACGGTCTTGTTGCCGTGCACCAGCACGCGGTCTTCAAGGTGGTAGCGCAGGCCGCGGGCGAGCACGGCTTTTTCGATGTCCTTGCCGTAGCGCACCATGTCGTCGACCGAGTCGGAGTGGTCGATGCGGATCACATCCTGTTCGATGATCGGCCCCTGGTCGAGCTGACTCGTTACGTAGTGGCAGGTCGCACCGATCAGCTTGACGCCGCGTTGATAGGCCTGATGGTAAGGCTTGGCGCCGACGAAGCTGGGCAGGAACGAGTGGTGGATGTTGATGATCTGCCCCGGATAGTCGGTGCACATGTCCGGCGGAATGATCTGCATGTAGCGTGCAAGCACCATCGTATCGCCGCGCACTTCTTCGTACAGGCGGCGGATCTCGGCATAGGCAGCGTCCTTGTTGTCCGGCGTCACCGGCACATGATGGAACGGGATGCCATGCCACTCGACGAAACCTTTGAAGGTGTCATGGTTCGAGATCACGCAGGGAATCTCGATATCGAGTTCCTTCGACTGCCAACGCGAGAGCAGATCATACAGGCAGTGTTCCTGCTTGCTGACCATGACGACGACGCGCTTCTTGACGGCCGAATCGCTGATTTTCCAGTCCATCTGCATGTCTTCGGCAATCGGCCGGAAGCGCTCGCGGAATTCTGCCAGATGGAAGGGCAACGAATCGGCCTTGACTTCGATGCGCATGAAGTAACGGCTGCCTTCCGCCGAATCATCCGAGTGGTAGCTCGACTCGAGGATCCAGCCCCGATGCTCGGCGATGAACCCGGCGACGCGGGCAATGATGCCGACGCTGTCGGGACAGGAAGCGGAAAGAGTGTAGAAACGTTGAGAATGCATGGGAATCAGAGGCGCGCAAAGGCCTGATCGATCTCGGCGCGCAGTTCGTCATAGTTGAGGGTCACCGGATACTGCGGGAATTCGCGGATCACGTTTTCCGACAAATGGAAAAGGATGCCGGCGTTGGCCTGGCCGAGCATCGCGGTATCGTTATACGAGTCCCCTGCCGCCACCACGGTGAAGTTCATTTCGCGCAGACGCTTGACGGCCTCGCGCTTCTGATCCGGCATGCGCAGACGATAGTTGACCAGCATTCCGTCTGCGTCGGCTTCCAGGCAGTGGCAGAACAACGTCGGCCACGCCAATTGGCGCATCAGCGGATGGGCGAATTCGTAGAACGTGTCGGAAAGGATGATGACTTCGTAGCGCTCGCGCAGCTGGTCGAGAAACTCGCGGGCCCCGGGCATCGGCCCCATTTCGCTGATCACCTTCTGGATATCCGGCAAGCCCAGGTTGTGCTTGCGCAGCAGATCCAGACGGAAATTCATCAGTTTGTCGTAATCCGGTTCGTCCCGCGTCGTGCGGCGCAACTCGGGAATCCCGGTACGCTTGGAGAACTCGATCCAGATTTCAGGGACCAGCACGCCTTCAAGGTCGAGACAAA
>CAYUYI010000385.1:0-2807 GCA_964448995.1 uncultured Propionivibrio sp.
CGGAGAGCGTCCGACAAAGAAAGCGCGTCGACTGATTCATCGTTTCCGTGACGTGTTTTGAACTCTTGAACATTCTCACATTCCAATTTCGAATTTATTGACGCTTTTCCCGCTATCGCATGTTTCGCTCGCTTAACACCCAACGACTGTGGTTGATCACGCTTTCGGCTGCTGGCGTGTTGATGGTGACTATGGGCGCCCGACAGTCGCTCGGGCTTTTCGTCGCACCGCTCGACGCCAGCACCGGACTCGGCATCGCATCGATCAGCTTGGCCATGGCCGTTGCCCAATTTATCTGGGGCTTGACACAGCCGATTGCCGGCGCTTTTGCCGACCGCTATGGCCCACACAAAGTATTGATCTTCGGCTTGCTGACGCTGGCGGTAGGCAGCGCGCTCACCCCATTCATGAGCAGCACTTGGGGACTTGTCTTCTCGATTGGTCTGCTTTCAGCGGCCGGTTCGGGTTCGGGCAGCTTTTCCGTACTGATCGGCGCTGTCAGCCATCGACTCCCGCCGGAAGCCCGTGGCGCCGCGTCGGGTATCATCAATGCCGGTGGATCATTCGGTCAGTTCATTTTTGCGCCAATCCTGCAAAAATTGATTCAGTTGTTCGGCTGGATGGGGGCAATGTGGGCATTGGCAGCAATGACGCTGGCCGCCTTGCCGCTGATCCGCACCGTAACCGATCCTGCGGCGCACGGGCACCACGGGACGACGCTGCAACAGACCGGTCTACGGCAAAGCGTTGCTGAGGCGTTCGCCGATCGAAGCTACCTGCTTCTGCATGCCGGTTTCTTTACCTGCGGCTTCCATATTGCCTTTCTGGTCACACACCTGCCCGGTGAGGTTAACTTGTGTGGCCTCCCGCCGACCGTTGCAAGTTGGTCACTCGCCATCATCGGCGCCGCCAACATCGTCGGCAGTTTGTTCGCAGGCGCCTGTATCACCCGTTATCGCAGCAAGTACGTGCTGTTCTGGATGTACGCTTCGCGTTCGATCCTGATCGTCCTCTATCTGCTTTCCCCTCGCACTGATCTTACTTTCTACCTGTTTGCAGCCGGGCTCGGCTTCACCTGGCTGGCTACCGTCCCTCCCACGGCCGCCATTGTCGGCAAGCTGTTTGGCGTTCGCTATCTCGGCACCTTGTTCGGTCTCACGCTGCTTTCGCACCAAATCGGTGGTTTCCTGGGGGCCTGGCTCGGTGGCTTATCCATCACCCGCTTCGGCGATTACACGTGGATGTGGTACGCCGATATCGTGTTGGCGGGTCTGGCCGCTCTGGTCAACTTGCCGATTCGGGAAACCCCGGTCCGGCAATCTCCTGCCCCAGCCAATTAGCCGATGTGCTGATTCAACGGTTAAACTGGCATACCAGATTTAGCCAAAGGCTCGTTTCTCCTCGATGGAACTTTTTTTTCGCATTTTCGGCATCATTACGCCCGTTCTCGTCGTTTCCGCCATCGGTTTCGGTTATGGCCGAGTCATCAATCCCGACATGCGCTGGATCAACCGACTGTCGACCGACGTTTTCTTTCCGGCGCTGATCTTTTCGGCGATGGCCTCAAAGGATTTCCATATCCTGGAGTACCTGCCCTTACTCGTTGGATCCGTCGCCCTGATTCTCGGATCGGGCCTCCTGGCCTGGGCGGTTGCCCGACTGTTCCACTACAACGTGGCCGCTTTCGTCCCGTCAATGATGTTTTCGAACGTCGCCAACATGGGATTGCCACTGACGCTGTTTGCCTTTGGCCCGGCGATGCTGCCGGCAGCCGTCTCGATGTTCATGCTGTTCAGCCTGATCCATTTCACGCTCGGCATCCGGATTTGCTCACCCAACACCGACATTCGAGGCATTCTCCGAAGTCCAATGCTTTGGGCCATGATGCTCGGCATGGCAATGAGCCTGGCGGAGCTCGCCCTGCCAACGTGGCTTGGCGGCAGCTTGCGCATGCTCGGCGATGCGGCAATTCCGATTGGCCTGTTCGCCCTGGGTGTTGGCTTTTCGACTTTCCGCATCTCCAACTGGAGCATTGGCTTGGTCGGTGCATTTTTGTGCCCAATCTCCGGCCTGCTGGTGGCCTGGCCTCTAATCAAGATTCTCCCGCTGACACCGGCCATGGAAGGCTTGTTGATTCTGTACGCAGCCCTCCCCCCCGCCGTGATGAACTACATTTTCGCCGAACGTTACGGTCAGGATCCCGGACTGGTTTCGGCGATTGTCGTTGTCGGCAACGTTGCCTCTCTCATCTTCATTCCTTTCGCGCTTTACCTCGCACTCTAGGCAACGCGCCGAACGCCCGCAAACACATGTAAACACATGCCACCGTAACCTGCCGGCATACCTCCGGAAAGTGCTGCATCCCCCTATTTCGTTTGTGGATTTCCACATTTCGAATCCCGTCGCCTTGTTCCGCCCCCATTGATAAAGTACGATCCATGGCTCAAGGCGAGTTTACAGCCGCATATTGGTGCGGGCTCATGTCCCTGCTGACTGATTGTGCGCCTGGTTGAAAAACGCCCCGGTTTTTACTTCCTGAAAGGTAAAGTCATGTCGAACGAGAAATTCTCCGACTCGTCCAATCTGGACGCTTGGAAAAAAGCTGCTTCCAAATCCGCTCCCGGTGGCGACGTTGATAAACTGAACTGGGTGACCTCCGAAGGCATCACCGTCAAGCCGCTGTACACCAAGGCTGACGTTGCCGATCTGCCCTACACCGATACGCTCCCGGGTTTTGCGCCCTACACCCGTGGCCCGCAAGCGACCATGTACGCTGCCCGCCCCTGGACCATCCGTCAGTACGCCGG
>CAYUYI010000386.1:0-2802 GCA_964448995.1 uncultured Propionivibrio sp.
AACCGGCCTCAATTGCCTGGCAGGCGGCCAGTGCGGCAACGATGGTCTTGCCACTACCCACGTCGCCTTGCAATAAGCGTTGCATCGGATGCGGTTGCGCCAGATCGGCGACGATTTCCCTTGCAACACGATGCTGCGCGCCGGTTAACTCGAACGGGAGGGCGGCCTGCAATTCGCGTGCAAGATCGCCCTTACCCGCCAGCACTGGGGCGCCTTTCTGCCGCCGCGCAAGATAGGCGCGACGCAAGGAGATTTGCTGTGCCAGGACTTCATCGAACTTGATGCGCCGCCATGCCGGGTGAGTGCGCAACTGCAACTCATCCTCGCGCACCTCAGCGGGTGGCGCGTGCAACAATTCGACGGCGTCGGCAAACGGCGGAAAGTGATGCGCACCGCACCACGACGCATCAAGCAACTCCGACAGGTCGGTCGCCTGAAGTGCCGGACGGATCAGCTTGCGCAATGCCGCCTGAGAAACGCCGGCTGTCGTCGGATAGACGGGCGTCAGCGATGTCGGCAATGGCATCGCCTCATCGACCACCCGATAAGGCGGGTGAACCATCTCCGCACCAAGAAAGCCGTGGCGAATTTCGCCGAAAAGCCTCAGCTTTCGCCCGTCATCGCGGGCACGTTCCAGTTGCTTGATTTGACTGCCGTAGAAATTGAGAAACCGCAATACGAGTTCGCCGCTCGAATCGGCAACACGCGCGACCAGTTGGCGTCGCGGGCGAAACTGTACCGAAACGTCGAGCACCTCGGCCTCGACCTGCACCGGCGCGCCAGCCGGCGCCGCGGCGATCTGCGTCACCGTCGTTTCGTCCTCGTAACGAATCGGCAGATGCAGCACAAGATCGTCGAGCCGAAACAGGCCCAACTTGTGGAGCTTAGCCTTAAGGGCTGGCGGCGCTTGAATCTCGTCGTGACTCATTCAGCAACGTTATTGTTGCCTACAGCACCATGACGGCATCGGCCTCGACCAGCGCCCCACGCGGCAGTGCGGCCACACCGACGGCGGCACGAGCCGGGAACGGTTCGGAAAAATACTGCGCCATCGTTTCGTTAACCTTGGCGAAGTTGCTCAGGTCAGTCAGGTAGATGTTGAGTTTGACGACATCGGCCAAAGAACCACCGCTCGCTTCGGCCACCGCTTTAAGGTTGTCGAAGACACGAACAATTTGTGCCTCGATACCATCGACCATTTGCATCGTGCCTGGATCCAGGCCGATCTGACCGGAAAGATACACCGTGTCTCCAACCTTGACCGCCTGCGAATAGGTTCCGATGGCGGCAGGCGCAGCGGCTGTGGAGATGATCGTTTTGCTCATTTTAGGGATCCCGACTTCAAGCGTTAAAACGTCATTGAACCACAATGACAGGCTTGAGGGTGGCCGAAGGCCAGCACGCATCGCCTATCCAAGCCGATGCCTAACGCCGCGCCTTGATTGGCGCCAACATCACCGCATCAATCCCCATGGCTTTCATCTTGCTACGGGCCGCTTCAGCTTCTTCCTTGCTCTTGAACGGGCCCACTTGCACACGAGCCTCGATACTTGAAGGAATTCCTTCCAGCGTTAGCCGCGCGTGCAACTCCTCGGCGCGACGTGGATCGGCAAACACCCCCGCCTGCAGGGCAAAGCCGGACAGCGTCTTGAGAACAGATGGCCGCGACGTTACGGCCGACGTCTCAGCAAGTGCCGGTGACGCAGCCTGTGCGGCGATACGCGGCTCGCTTGCTTTCGGGGTAACACTGCCCACCGGGGCGGTCGACGTTGCGCCGCGAGCTGCCGACGACGGCGATTTCGTGACCGCGGGCGACGCCGCCACTTCCGGCCGCGGCGGCGTATCAAGCCGAGGCGCTGCCTTGTCGGCTGGCGGCGCTGTCACTTCGGGCGCGGTCGCTTCCTTCTTCTCATCCTTGGCCTCCGGTGCCGGAACGACGGGGGTCACCGGTTGAGTCACACTTTTTTTCGCGACCGGAACTGGCTCGGTGTACCGCGCAACCTCCGGCTCGTTCTCGAGGCGGGTTCCCATATAGTCGAAAAGCGCCAGCCCGCCGAGGAGTCCGGCGATCATTAACCCGGCCACCGTCATCCGCCAGATCAGCTTGCGCCGGATATCTGAAAGATTGCTGGTAGGTTCGCTGCTCGGACTCGTGGACATGGGCACTTCCCGTCAATGTCTATGGCATCAATTATCGTGATTTTTGACCAGCGCCGCCACCAGTTCGGCTTCCGCACGCGTAATTCCGCATTGCCTTGAAATATCGTCCGGGGCGATACGCTTGCGTGCCAATTGCATGGCTTCGCTATACTGCGGCGCGATCAACTCAGCCACAGAGGACTTTGGCGACTCCGATACCGATGCGGCTGAATGTTGCAAAGCTTCCCGTAACACCAGCACCTCGGCACGCAGGCCACCGACTTCTTTGCGCAATTGCTCGATCTCGATTTCCTGCCGGGCGACACGTTGCTCCAACGGACTGTCTGCCGGCGGCTCGTTCCACGGAAACGGAAAGTCGGGCGTCCCGAGTTCTCCGGGTTGGGCCGGCGCCTCATTGGCCGGGGGAACCGCCTGTGCAGCGCCATAGGCGGTAACGGCGGCGTTCGCCGTAAAGGTCAATGGCGCGTTGCGTGCCCGGGACTCCGCTTGGCGCAACCCATGCACACGCAAAGAGATAAAGACGACATAAACCGCCAACAGACCAATGATGGCCATCAGCCCTTCACGCCATCCCAACGCGGAGAAGAAGTCAGAGTCCATCAGTAGCCGCCGAGAACAATGGGAAACATTATCCGATTATTC
>CAYUYI010000387.1:0-2801 GCA_964448995.1 uncultured Propionivibrio sp.
GATGAACTGGCTCTACTGATGGCCGTGCCAGCCCCCTTCGATGGGTTCGTCGAACATACCAAGCGTGCTGGGTATTTCGCCCCAACGTGACCGCGGATTTCGGAGGAACGTGACCGACGATTGCGGGCGAACGTGACCGCTGATTACGGAGCATCGTGACCGTCGGTTACGGAGGAACGTGACCGATTTCGGAGGGATTCCGAAACGGGCGGTCACGATGCCGAAATGGCCGGTCACGATGGCGTGACGGTCGCGTAGTTCGGCGTTACGGTGTTGCGCATAGATCAAACCCTGCGGGTAGGCTCTGCGGCTTTTTGCCGGAGGAACCGATGCCCGCGCAGAGGATTGCTATGCGTAAGATCAAGGATGTATTACGTCTGAAGCTGGACGCCGGGCTGTCACACGAACAGATTGCCGCGGCGCTGAGGATTTCCAAGGGCGTGGTTGGCAAGTACGTGGGCCTGGCCAACGCGGCCGGACTCGAGTGGTCGGCCGTGCAGGCGCTCGACGAGGCGGAACTGGAGAAACGGCTGCTCGCCAAACCGGTCCGGCCATCGGGCCATGTGTTGCCCGACTACGGGCGCATCCACCAGGAATTGCGGCGCAAGGGCGTGACCCTGATGTTGCTGTGGGAGGAATACCAGGCCGAATACGCCGACCGTCCGACCTACCGCTACACACAGTTCTGCGCGCACTACCGCGCCTTTGCCAAGCGGCTGAAACGTTCGATGCGGCAGACGCACCGCGCCGGCGAGAAGCTGTTCATCGATTTCGCCGGGCCGACCCTGCCGCTTCGCGGCGGGGGCCGCGCGCATATCTTCGTCGCCGCGCTGGGTGCCTCGAGCTACACCTTCGCACACGCCACACCGCGCCAGACGATGGCCGACTGGCTCGATGCCACTGCGCAGGCGCTCGCGTTCTACGGCGGGGTTCCCCAACTCATCGTGCCGGACAATGCGCGCAGCCTGATCGTCGATCCCGACCGGTACGAGCCGCGCAGCCACGACACCGTGCAGGACTTTGCCCGGCACTACGGCACCGCGCTCCTGCCGGCGCGTCCCTACCATCCGCAGGACAAAGGCAAGGTCGAATCGGCGGTGCAGGTGGTCGAGCGCTGGATCCTGGCACGGCTGCGACACCAGACGTTTTCCAGCGTCGCCGAGGTCAATCTCGCCCTGCGTCCGCTGCTCGAGCAACTGAACCAGCGCCCGTTCCAGAAACTGCCGGGCAGTCGCGCCAGCGCCTTCGCGCAACTCGATGCGCCGGCTCTCCTGCCACTCCCGGCGCAGCGCTACGAGCTGGCGCACTTCAAGACCGTCAAAGTGCATATCGACTACCACGTCGAAGTCGACGGCCACCGCTACAGCGTTCCGCATGCTCTGGTCGGCCAAGCGCTCGAAGCGCGCGTCACGCGCCGTACCGTCGAACTACTGCAGCGCGGTCAGCGTGTGGCCAGCCACGCGCGTTCTGAGCGCCGCGGCGCCTTCACCACGGTCGCGGAACACATGCCGGCGGCGCACCGCGCCCATCGGGAATGGACGCCGCAACGGCTGATCGACTGGGGCAACGACATCGGGCTGGCGACCGGCGCCGTCGTCACGAAACTGCTCGAGCAACATAAACATCCCGAGCACGGCTACCGCGCCTGTCTCGGACTGCTGTCGCTCGCCAAGCGCTACGGCAAGACCCGGCTGGATGCCGCCTGCACCGTCGCGCTGCAACTGCGCGCCTATCGCTATCGCCATGTGCGCGACATCCTGGCCAACAACCGCGACCGATCCGCTCCGTCTACCTCGAGCGACTGGACCAGCCCCGCGCACGCCAACGTGCGCGGCCCCGGCTACTACCAATGAGACTTGAACGATGATGATGCACACCACCCTGGCGCAATTGCGCCAACTGAAGCTCGACGCACTGGCCGGCGCGCTCGAAGAGCAACTCGCTCAACCCGCGCTGTCCGACATGAGTTTCGAGGAACGCCTGGCCCTGCTGGTCGACCGCGAAGTCCATGACCGGGAAGCGCGCCGACAGGCGCGCTTGCTCAAGCAGGCGAGACTGAAATACCCGCAGGCGGCGATCGAGGATCTGGACAGCCGGCCAGCCCGAGGGATCGACCGGCGCACGGTGATGAGCCTGGCCCTGGGCAACTGGGTCGAATCGGGACACAGCATCCTGATCAGCGGCCCCACCGGCGCCGGCAAGTCGTGGCTGGCCTGCGCGCTGGCGCAATACGCGTGCCGCCGCGGCTACTCGGCCCACTACCAGCGCGTCCCGCGCCTGGCCGAGGAGCTGGCGATCCGCCACGGCAGCGGAACGTTCGGCAAATGGCTGATCCAGCTCGCCAAGGTCGATGTCCTGCTGCTCGACGACTGGGGTATGGGCGCACTCGACGCCGCGACGCGCTCGGACCTACTCGAAATCATCGACGACCGCGCGGCGCAGCGCGCCACCATCATCACCAGCCAGTTGCCGGTCGAACACTGGCATGCCTGGATCGGCGACGCCACGATCGCCGACGCGCTACTCGACCGCATCATGCAGCAGCATCACCGCATCACCCTGTCCGGCGAATCGCTTCGACAGTCACCCCCTAAATCGAGAAAGGAGGACGCGCAAAACAACCCATCGTGACCAACACGGTTACAATTTAAACGCGCAACACCTGCCGCTGCGCGGCGGTCACGATCCCCCGATACCGCCGGTCACGTTACAGCGAAAACGCCGGTCACGTTCGCCGAAATCCCCAACCACGCGGCCAAGGACGACCCGGTGCGGCTCAAGGTCTGGGTGAACACCAAGCT
>CAYUYI010000388.1:0-2797 GCA_964448995.1 uncultured Propionivibrio sp.
CACCGCAAAGGCAAGGGCCGCTTCCGCAAGGCCCCTCCCGACATTCTGGCAGCCGCTCTGGCCGGTCTTGAAAAAAAACGTCAGCAAGCGCTCGCCATCGAAAGGATGACTGGCGAGCTCAAAGCCTTCACGCTGCCGCCCGAGTTCGCCTCGATCCTCGACCAACTGCTCTACAAGCCCGACCGCAACCGCCCGGAAACCAAGGCCCTCGAAGCCGCCTGCGCGGAAACCGGCCTGTCCTCGCTGCATCTGCTGGACAAGTGCGGCGCGATCCGCTCGGCCTTCGACACGCACTATCGCCGCTTCCTGCTCGAACACTTCCCGAGCGGCATCGATTTCCCGGCCATCGAGACGCCATCGGCCGCGGGTGATCTGCCGCGCGCTGCAGTCGAAGCGTTCTCGATTGACGATGCGGCCACGACCGAAATCGACGATGCCTTTTCGCTCGAAACGCTGGCCGACGGCTGGCGCGTCGGCATCCACATCGCCGCGCCAGGACTGGGCATCACCCCCGGTTCGCCGCTCGACGCCGTTGCGCGCGAACGGCTCTCGACGGTCTACATGCCAGGCAACAAGATCACCATGCTGCCCGACGCCGCCGTCGAGACATTCACGCTCGCCGCCGGACGTACCTGCCCCGCACTCTCGCTTTACCTGACGGTCGCCCCCGATTTCACGATCGCCGCGCACGAATCGCGCATCGAACTTGTGCCAATCGCCGCCAACCTGCGCCACCACGACATCGAGCCTTTGTTCAACGCCGAAACGGTGCGCACCGCGGTGCCCGACTTCCCCTATCGCGACCAGCTGCTGACGCTCTGGCAATTCGCCTGCGCCTGCGAGAAACGGCGCGGAAAACCGTCGGCGATGCAGGGCATCCACGACTACAACTTCGACATCGAAGGCGACCTCGCCGACCCGGAATCGTGCCGCGTGGCGATCAGCGAACGCAAGCGCGGCAGCCCGCTCGACAAGCTCGTCGCCGAACTGATGATCGTCGCCAACAGCACCTGGGGCGGCCTGCTCGCCGAAAAAGGCATCGCCGCGATCTACCGCGCGCAGACGGCCGGCAAAGTGCGCATGACGACCTCGCCGTTGCCACACGAGGGGCTTGGCGTCGCCCAGTACGCTTGGTCGTCGTCACCGCTGCGCCGCTACGTCGACCTGATCAACCAGTGGCAGTTGATCAGCTGCCTGAGCGGCTATGCCCCACATTTCAAGCCCCGCTCGGACGCACTGTTCGCCGCGATGCGCGACTTCGAGCTGACTTACAGCGCCTACGCCGAGTTCCAGCGCGGCATGGAACGCTACTGGTGCCTGCGCTGGCTGCGCCAGCAGGGGCTCGACATCATCGACGCAACCGTCCGCCGCGAAAATCTCGTCAAGCTCGATCACCTGCCGATCGTCCTGCGTGTGCCGTCGCTCCCCGACCTCAAGCCTGGTAGCCGAATCCGCCTGGGCATCGAAGCCGTCGATCCGCTCACGCTCGATCTCGCTTGCCGTTACGCCGAGACTCTCGGCGAAGACAACGACGAAGCGTTCGAGGAAGAGCTTCTGGAAAATCAGGACTGACGTGAGTAACGCCACCCAACTCTGCCCGCCGCCCGCCGCCAACCGCAGTCTGTGGATCGGGATAGGCGCCTCGATTGCGCTGCACGCCATCCTGCTGGCGCTGAACTTCAAGTTTCCCGAGGCTTCGCGAGCCTTTCAGGACAAAGCACTGGAGATCATTCTCGTCAACAGCAAATCGGCGCGCAAGCCGACCAAGGCGCAGGCGCTCGCCCAGAGCAATCTTGATGGCGGCGGCGATACCGATCACGATCGTCGCATCCGGACCCCACTGCCTCCTTCGGCACAGCAGAAAAGCGGCAACGAACTGGAGCAGGCAGAAAAACGTGTCCAGTCACTGGAGGCCCAGCAGCAGCGCCTGCTCGCGCAAATGCGAGGCAAGGGTGCAACGCTGAAAACCGACCGGGAAGCACAGCCGGAACCGGTACCGACCCCCAGCGGGCGCGACCTCGCCAACAGCGCCCTCGCCATGGCTCGCCTGCAAGGCGAGATCGCCCGCGACACTGAGGAATACAACAAACGACCGCGCGTCAAGCATCTCGGTACACGCGTCGAAGAATACCGCTTCGCTCAATATTTTGAGGACTGGCGGCTGAAAATCGAACGGGTCGGCACGCTCAACTATCCCGAAGCAGCCAAGGGCAAGCTGTTCGGTTCGCTGATCATGTCGGTCACGATTGCCAGTGACGGCAGCGTCGTCAAAATCGAGATCGACCGCAGCTCAGGGCATCGCCTTCTCGATGATGCGGCACGTCGAATTGTCCAAATGGCAGCCCCATACGCCGTGTTCCCGCCCGACATCCGTCGCGACTACGACCAGGTCGAAATCACGCGCACCCTGACTTTTACCAGCAGCAATCAGCTTGAGACCAAGTCTCGTTAAGGAAATCCCATGACCGACCGTTACTGTGTCTTCGGCAACCCCATCGGCCACAGCAAGTCGCCCAGCATTCACGCGGCCTTCGCCCGACAGACGGGCCAGGATATTGAGTACACCGCGATTCTCGCCCCGCTTGACGGATTCTCGGATTCAGTCCGGTCCTTCATTGCCGCGGGCGGAAAAGGCGCCAATGTCACCGTGCCGTTCAAGCAGGAGGCCTACGACCTTGCCACGTGCCTGACGCCCCGTGCCGAACTGGCAGGGGCCGTCAACACGCTGGTTTTCGGCGAAAACGAAATCGTCGGCGACAACACCGACGGCTACGGCATGCTGCGCGACATCACCGTT
>CAYUYI010000389.1:0-1561 GCA_964448995.1 uncultured Propionivibrio sp.
GAAGGGCGTGCCAAACCGTACAGGTGCACGCCCTTGATTTTTTCTCTCACCGATTCGATCAGATCGAGATAAGCGCGCTGTTCCGATTCGTCGGCCTCGGCACCATCGAGTGCGAACCAGCACGTCTGAATCCATGTCTCCGCCAATCCGGCACAACGCAGGAGCGCATTGCGTGTGCGTTCAAGCGAAAACGGTACCTGATTGACGCGCTCGACGCCCGTAACCGTCGCCCGGTCAAGCTTGAACCACACCTCCCCTCCCAACGCACCAATACGCGCCACGCCTTGGCATACGCCTTCGCGATGCATGAGACTGCCGTTGGTGATCAGGCGAATCTTGACGGTGTCGATCAACGAAAACTCGCGCAGAACGCGCTCTACACGCAAGACAGCCGCCGCAAATTCAACTGCGCTGGTCGGTTCGCCATTGCCCGAGAATGCCACATCGACCAAACGACGCGCCTCCGGCGGCACTTCCCGCAGCAGATAGTCACCTTCGAGCACTTCGCGCACAAAATCACGCAACTCCGATTCCAGCAACTCAAGCGCGATCGGTGGCGGCCCGCCACGCACAAGATCCGGCACCTGACAATAAACGCAAGCCCAGTTGCACGCGTTGTTGGGATTGAGATTCACACCGATCGAAACACCACCGGCACGGCGCGAGACCACCGGGTAGATATAGGTCAGACCGGCGCGGTCACGACGATGATCGTTGATCGTTAGCATGAATGGCGCTTCAGGAAAGTCGTTCATCCTCAATGATATAATTGAACGTTGATTTATTCCCGGCTTTTTCCATGCTCATCACTCGCCGCCTCGAATTTGACGCAGGCCACCGCATCCCCGACCACAAGAGCCAGTGCCGGCACCTGCACGGCCACCGCTACGCGATCGAAATCACGCTGAGCGGCGACATCATTCGCCAGGACGGCAACGCGGCCAACGGCATGGTCATGGACTTTTCGGAAATCAAAACCCTTGCCAAACAGCACCTGGTCGACTGCTGGGATCATGCGTTTCTGGCCTACGCAGGCGATACGCCGATCATCGATTTTCTGAAGGCCTTGCCAGATCACAAGACCGTGATTCTCGATTGCGTTCCGACCGCCGAGAACCTCGCCGAAAAGGCTTTCACGATCCTCGACGCCGTCTATCGCGACACCTTCGGCAACCACCTGCGCCTTGACCGTGTTCGCCTCTACGAAACACCCAACTGCTGGGCCGACGCCATTCGCAACCCGAACGACAATTAAGGCCTAGCGGCGCCGGCCAACCGGCTTTTTCTTGGCGGCATCAAGCACCGGCTTGATATGCGTTTCGTAGTCAAGCATCGCCGCACCATACACTTCGGCCATCAACGCGCCGAGCTTGTCTGCCAGCGCCGGGCAGCGTTTCTGCATCCACTGAAAACGCCGGAGATCGGTCCGCACGGTGCAGTTCCAGCACTCCAGCGAATCCTCAAGACCATCCTGATATTGCAACGGCAGGGCGAGATCATGCGCGGCGCAATAATCGAGTACTTCTGCGGCCGTCCAGGCGTCGAGCGGCGCAACCAGTTG
>CAYUYI010000389.1:1661-2792 GCA_964448995.1 uncultured Propionivibrio sp.
GAAAGCGTCAGGACCGGGCGGGCCGCTTTCGCAATCGCCTCATCGATAACTTGGCGAGTCTTCTCGATTTTGCTCATCTTGTTTTTTCACCGGGCCAAGCCGAATGGCCGGATTTAATCAGTCGCCAAGAATACCATAGGGTCGGGACTGCTTTGCCGACGGAAGCCCTCGGGGCATGCGCCGCCGGCACAAAAGAAAGCCCCGGCAGGAATTCTCTAACCGGGGCAACATGACGCTAGGGGAGGGTCACACATGCATTACGTTCGTTCGACCAGCACACACCAGCCAAGTTCCCATCATCGCAGCGATTACTTCAATATTGAATTTTCTCTCCGAAAACAACGCGACGCGCATCGCCTTTATCCTTCAGGACAGTGGCGAGCCACCAGAGGAGCGCACCCGGAACGAAGGGCAGAACCAAGACAATCAGATTGACTGGGTCCGGATGCAATAACGCAAACGCCGCTTCCAGGCCCTTTCTTCTCCAGACATCGGTAATTCCGGTCACGAGAAAAATCAAGGCAGCGCCCAGGCAAAAATACCCTACACGCCTCAGTATGTCCGCTGTCGTTTCCATAGAACCACCTCCTGTTGTTGCCGCTAGTTTTCAACAAAAAGATTAAGCAGACCTGAAGACAAGGCGAACTATTGAGAACAATTCTTGACTAAAAAGCATAGGGAAATGGAGGTGCACTATGTTCAAGTTCGTGATCAGCTCGTTCCGCAGACACCCCATCAAGTTCGCTGTTGGGGCAACCATTGATGCCTGTGGTTTGGTAGCGCTCGTTGGCTTGGCCTTTGGCCTTATCTAAGCCATAAAGCCGGGCCGCGACGCAGGAAAAATCTCGGCCGCCCCTTCAAGGACGGCCGTTTCGCACAAACCCAACCCGGGAACACGCCCTGCTCAATGACCTAACCGCCCCTTTCGGCGCCAGCAGGCCGGCACCTGCAGAATCTCCGCGTCGAACTTCCGCTCGGAGAAAATCGTGTGCATCCGATTCCAACGGTCTCTTTCCTCTTGGTGAATGCGCCCGAATGCCTCGAGAAAATTCCAAAGGCTGCTCATGGTTCGCTCCTTCCTTGTTGAGATGCTTGTAGTTTCAACCTTGAAAATTAAGCAAATCTGAAGAG
>CAYUYI010000390.1:0-2786 GCA_964448995.1 uncultured Propionivibrio sp.
CAAGCGGCCGTTTTTGTTGGACGCGTTGATTATCCGGGTGTCGTGAAGTACGATGTTCCGAGTCGTCAACAGGGGAAGTGCCCGTGCCAACCATCAGCCAGTTTTTCGGGATCGTGATCCAGATGTTCTGGCGGGAGCACGCACCGCCACACTTTCACGCGCTCTACGGCGAATACGAGGCGCTCATCGACATTCGCACGCTGGAGGTCATCAGCGGCTCATTGCCCCGACGCGCACTGGCGTTGACGATTGAATGGGCGATCGAGCATCGCACCGAATTGATGGAGGACTGGGAAATATGCCAAGCCAAGCAACTGCCCAAGCGCATCCCGCCCCTGGAATAGTCGCTGCCGCGCCCTGGCGCGTTCAGGCGCTGACGGTCCTGCCCGGGCTCCGGTTATCGGTGACGTTCCGGGACGGAACGACCGGCATCGTCGATTGCGCTTCGGTTCGCCCTGATCCGACCTGCGGGCTGTTCGCGGAACTGGCCGATCCGGATTATTTTGCCCAGGCGTATCTCGACTTGGGCGTCGTCACCTGGCCGAACGGCGCTGATCTCGATCCTGCGTGGATGTATGAGCAGGTGAGAGAGAATAAAACGTGGTCCGTCCCCTTTTAGCAATCCCCTTTTAGTAATGGCCGATACGTTTTTCAAAACCTACAAGGAAGCAGCTTATTATGCAAAGCGCCGTGCGCAAGAATTAGGTTTATCCGTCTGTTTTGGAAGGCATAATGAAGGTTGGGTGGTCAACGACCCGGTCTCCTCTTCCAAACATATCGAAAAAATTGACAAACGTTCTCCTACTCAAGTGCGCGTTGTACAACATTGGGAGCCATGGCGGTCTTGGGGTTCTACGCGACCAGAATCATCCCAAGAAAAACTTGACCGTGAGCAAAGACAGCGCGAATACGCCGACCAGAAGGCTTATGAAGAAGCCATAGCTGCAAATACACCTCACGAGGCAACATGCGAGGCTTGTGACCGCCCTATTTCTCGCTGTAGGTGCAGTTCCTAATAAGTAGCAAGGAGATAGGCCCAGGTCTTGCATTCCAACAATTCGTTCTGTAAATATGAATGACGGCAAGCCCCCTTCGCAGATACAAAAAAGGGGACAACCCCCGATTGTTCCCCGCCACCCAAACCACGAAGTCCCCATCCATCGTTTTTTTCGCAGGTGGCAAAAACCACCTAAGACGACCAGCTTCGCATTCCTTTTTGATCAACCACTCCCCGTTTTCCGCGATGGCCGCACGCTTTCTGGGAAAACCGTTCGTCACACTTCGGAAACCACCACGTCCAGCGGCAGACGCGACTTCGGTAGTTTGGCGTTGAAGTCTTCCGCACCGCGATAACCCAGCGCAGCCAGCACGACGCATTTCAGCCCCTTGGCCGCCAGACCGAATTCCTCGTCGACCACCGCCGGGTCGAAACCTTCGATGGGCGTGGCGTCGATGTCCAGCGTCGCCGCGCCAAGCAGCAGCGTGCCGAGCGCGAGATAAACCTGCTTTTCCATCCACGCTTGCGTGTCCTTGATTTCCGAGCGATGCAGGCCGACGTAGAAACTGCGTCCCTTGTTCTGCATCTCCTTGCCTTCGGGGGTCGGAAAACGGCCATCCTTGGCTTCCTGCCCCAGTAGCGTGGCGAGATGCGCGTCGTCCAGCGAGGTGCGTGCGCAGAGCGCGACCACGTGCGAGGCGTTGAGGATTTTCGCCTCGTTGTTGGCGAAGTTGCCTTGTGCCGCCTTGGCGATTCGCTGTTTGGCGGTGTCGGTCGCAGCGACGATGAAGTGCCAGGGCTGCGAATTGACGGAGGACGGCGAGTAACGCAGCAGCGTGATCAGTTGCTTGATCTGCTCGGCGGGAATCTTGCGGGTCGGGTCGTAGGCCTTGCAGGCGTGGCGGGAAAGGGCGATACGGGCGATATCCATGATGTCTTCCGAAAACGTTGGGGAAAAGCGTGATTATCCTGAAAACTTCGGTTGAAAATGCATAAGCGGGTTGGAAGCAGGCATTGCCGAAGTGATGCCTGTTCATGCATCGAGCGGCAGGTCTAGTCCGAAACCGGCGCCCTTGATCGACGTGGTACGCCCCCAGAAACGCACCCGCTTTCCGCCCCCGCCCAGTGGTCACCGATCGCGGGAAATTCCTATCAGCACACCCCTGAAAGGCGCATCGATATTGGCTTTCCGCCTTGCACACGGCTGCAAGTGATTATCCATGCGCCTTTCCGGCAGGTTCCTCGATTTGCATACACGCACGGGGCACGAACCACTGAAACACGCAGTGGGTTTCCCCGTGGTTCACTCGATCCGCAGCACGGACTTGATCGTGCGCACCACGCCGTTGTCGGCATTGCCGGGGGCGAGGTAGCCGGCACGCGCCTTCAACTGCGGATGCGCATTCGCCATGGCAAAGGAGTAGGTGGCTTCGTCCATCATTTGCAGGTCGTTGAGAAAGTCGCCGAACACCATCGTCTGATCGCGGGAAATATTCAAGGCCGCCTGAACATGACGCACCCCCGTCCCTTTGTCGGCATGCGGTGCCATCACATCCATCCAGTGCTCGCCGGAAACGACCACCTGATGGGTGGGCAAGAAGCGTTCAAAGCTCGGGTAAATGATGCGTTCGGAGGAACGCAGCGTGAACACCGCCACTTTCAGGATGTCGTCCTCGACGGTCAGGAGATCATCAACGCGTTCCAGCCGCTGATAGTATTTGGCCACTTCCGCCTGAAAGCGCTCGTCGCAGGCTTCGACATAGGCCGAACGCTTGCCGCAAAGGACGAC
>CAYUYI010000391.1:0-2779 GCA_964448995.1 uncultured Propionivibrio sp.
CTCGGTCAGCGTCAGCGCCCAGAACAAAACGATCGCCATTGGCTATCAGGCACCTTTGAGCGGAGAGAACGCGCAATACGGCACGCTGTTCCGCAACTCTGCAACGCTCGCCGTCGACGAATTCAACAAGTCCGGACGACTTCCGGGTGTCACCGTGCAGCTTAAGTTCGAGGACAGCAAGAGCGATGCGAAGGAAGGCGTCAATATCGCGCGCAAATTCTCCGATGATCAAAGTATCGTAGCGGTCATCGGCGATTTCAACTCGACGGTTTCGATGGCCGCCGGTCAGGTTTACGCCCAGACCAAAGTCGCCCAGCTCTCGCAAACCGCCTCGCACCCCGATTACGTGAAGATCAGCGAGTACCAGTTCCGCAACATCAACACCCAAGCCTACGAAGGCCCGCTGATCGCCAACTGGGCCTTCAGCCAGGGCGTGAAAAAAGTCGCCGTGGTTGCCATCCAGAATGACTGGGGACAATCTGCCGCCAAAAATTTCGTCGAAGGGTTCAAGGCGCAGGGAGGGACAGCGCTGGACGTCGAGTACTTCAATCCCGGAACACGCGACTTTCGCGCCATCCTCACAAAAATCGGGCGCAGCCAGCCTGACGCGATCTTCATCGGTGCGTTCTACGAAGATGGTTCCGCCTTCCTGCAGCAAAAGGTGCAAATGGGCCTGAAGCAGCCGGTCTATTCGACATCGTCACTCTACGAGCAAAAATTGATCGACTTGGCCGGCCCAGCCGCTAACGGTCTGCATCTAACGACAACGTTCCTCTCCACGAGCACCGAGCCGCACATCGCTGCCTTCGTTAAAGCCTATGAAGCAAGGTACGCCAGCAAACCGCAGCAGTTCGCCGCACAAGCCTTTGACGCCACTAACATCATGCTCAATGCCATTGTGGCTGCCGGCGGCGCTAACGCCACGCGAGCCAAAGTCCGCGACGCCCTGGCAGCGACCAAAGACTTCCCTGGCGTGACAGGCAAGACGAGTTTCGACCCGGTAACGCGCGAGCCGATCAAGCTGCTGACCAAGCTACAGATCCGGGACGGCAAATACGTCTCGGTAAAATAGGCGGCCTCTGACGCCTCCGCAGGAAAAAGGCTGGCCGGAAGGCCAGCCAGGAGCATTTCATGTTTGATATATTTTTCGTCCAGCAGATCGTCAACGGGCTATCAATCGGGCTCATTTACGCGCTGGTGGCCATCGGCTTCACGCTGATTTTTGGCGTACTCAATGTGGTTAACTTCGCCCACGGCGAGGTGTATATGATCGGCTCGTTCGCGGGACTGATGGCCATTACCCATTTCGCCCCCCCGCTGTTCGCGGTCATTCTGGTGGCGCTGGCGGCGGGCGCGATCGCCGGTTTCGGACTGGAACGCATCGCCTTCCGCCCCTTTCGCCGTTTCCGCGACGAAGCCTCGCTGAAATCCAAGGCCATCCGCGAAGCGACACTGCTTTCCTCGCTGGCGGTTTCGATCATCGTGCGCGAATTGGCGGAAAAGATCTTCGGTTCGAACATGCAATCGATCCCGCAGGAGTATTTGCTGCTCAAGCCCATCCAGATCGGTGACTTGAGTTTCGCCAACGGGCAGTTCCTGATTTTCGGCCTCTCGCTGCTCATGCTGGGCAGCCTGCAATGGCTGCTCAAACGCACACGCATCGGCCTGTCGATCCGTGCGGTCGCCAACAATCCGATGGGCGCAGCCTACGTCGGCATCGACACCGAAAAAACCATCATCGCCACGTTCATCATCGGCTCAACACTCGGCGCCATTGCCGGGCTGATCGTCGGCCTCTATCAAGGCGCCATCTTCCCGGCCATGGGCTTCGTTCCCGGCGTCAAAGCCTTCGTCGCCATGGTCATGGGCGGCCTATCCTCGATTGGCGGCGCTGTCGTCTGTGCGCTGATCCTCGGCCTGGCAGAAGCCATCACCACCAGTTTCTTCGCCCAGGGCTGGGGCGATCTCGTGGCCTACCTGTTCCTCGTCGTCACGCTGATCTTTTTCCCGACCGGTCTGTTCGGCAGCGGCAGAGAACGAGTTTGATCATGCGCAGAATTCTTTCCCTCTCGATTCTTCTGGCGGCCGTGCTCGTTGTCTTGCCCGGCATTTTGTCGCTGATTGGCGGCGGCTACTGGTTCCGGGTCACGACAACAATCGGCGTCTTCGCCATTCTGACCATGAGCGCCAATCTCATTACCGGCACCACCGGCCTGATGTCGCTCGGCCACGCCGGTTTCTACGGCATCGGTGCCTACACCACAGCCCTGCTGGCAACCAAGTTCAGTTGGCCGTTCTACCTGACCCTGCCGGTTTCCGGTGTGGTGACCGCCATTTTCGGAATCCTATTGGCGTTACCGACGATGCGCCTGATCGGTATCTACTTCGCTGTGGCTACGCTGGGACTCGGTGAGATCATTCACGTCACGCTGCTCAACTGGGTCGATTTTACGCGCGGGCCGATGGGCATTTCCGGCATTCCTGGCGTATCGATCCCGGGCCTGTTCTCGGCGTCTGACATCACCCATTACTACGCTGTTGCGATCGTCGCACTGATTGCCGCAGCCGTACTGGGCCGCTTGACGCATTCTTACTACGGCAACGCCTTGCGCGCCGTACGTGAGGATGACCAGTGCGCAGCGTCGATGGGACTCAACGTGGTCGGACTCAAGATCCAGTCCTTCGCCTTTGCCTGCTTCTTTGCCGGCGTGGCCGGCGGACTGTGGGCACACACGACGGGCTACATCTCTCCTGGCGACTTTCGCTTCTCCGAATCGAT
>CAYUYI010000392.1:0-2773 GCA_964448995.1 uncultured Propionivibrio sp.
AGCTACCATGCGGCGATTCAATCGAAAACTGCCGGACCGGATTGCCGAAGGCGTCATGTCGCGCTTCGTTGAGTCCGGGCTCGGGATCGATAGTCACTTCGTGCGCCAGACAGGTCTGCCACGGACAATCGCGCGGTGTCAGATGCAGCAGTTGGCGCGAGATCGATACCGGACTCTCGTAGACGTAGCGTGTTTCGTGGATGACGTGGTAGCGGGCGGTTTTCATGTGCACCTCAGGCAGCCAGCGTCTGCCGGCCGACATCGCCGACATGGGTGAAATAGCGCATCGCCAGCCAATCGGAGAGTGTCGTGGCATCGCTGACGATCGCATCGAGCAGATCGGCCAGTTCGGCGCAACTGCCACATTGCACACAGGCTTCGCTCTCACGCTGTTCCAGGCAACGCAGATCGAACGCGCGCAGGCGAGCGTAACTGGCACGCAAGGCATCATCGCCGGCGTCGCCCGGCAGGCGGCCCAGTTCCCGCTCCAACCGGCCAAGATAGCGAACCAGGTTATGCAACTGGAACATCACGGCATGCGGATTGGCATCGTCGAACACGATCAGGTCGACGGCCGGCAACAACTCGGGCTGCGCCATATAACGCGAGCGATACGTGATGATGCTGTCGGCCAGTTCGAGCAGCCACTCGACGCAGCTGGATACGCGCGATGCCTTCAGGCGGAGGAACTGGGCAATGGCGCTAGACAGGAAGATCAGCCGTTCGAGACGACGACCGATGATCAGGAAACGCCAGCCATCATCGCGCGTCATGTCGTCCATCGCAAACCCGGACAGGGCCGAGGCGGCCAGCAACATCTGATCGAGGAAGGCCATCGCTTCGCCGAGCGCTGGTTTGGTCTTGGCGTAGGATTGCAGCTGATGCTGCAAGCGATTCAACGCATGCCAGTTGTCGAGCGAAAAACGTTCGCGAACTTGCGCGCCGACCCACAGCAGGCGACGGATATCGCCGGCCAACCCCTCGCCCCAGGCCGGATTGCACAACGCCGCCAGCAACTGCGCTTCCATCTCGCGGCGTGAGGGTGTTTTCGTCGGGAGCCGGGGCAGCAGCTTCAGCGCCAAACCCGTCTCATAGGCCGCGCCGAGAGCCGCCAGATCTTCGTCCCCGCCCGCGTCAACCAGGCGCGAGAGGCCCACGCGCAGCAGGCGCGCCAGATCCTCGCATCGCTCGGCATAGCGCCCGAACCAGAAGAGGTTTTCAACCACGCGCGACGACAGGTTACTGCCGCTGCGAATCAGGTCAGCCTTGCCGATCTGCGGCTTGAGCAGGCTGAAACTGCTGACCGGCTCGTCACTGAGCACCCACGTATCTTTGCTCGAACCGCCCCGTTGCATCGAGATGAACCGGGTGTTGATTGCCGATGCCACGCGTGTCAGACCGCCCGGCATCACACGGTAGCCCTGCGGCGTGGCGGCAACGTAGACCCGCAAGGCAATGCCACGTGGAATCAGCCGCCGCTCGTGCGGCGCGCTCCAGGCCGGCGCCTGCGAAAAGCGTACAAGCTCCTGCGCCACATAGGCTGCAGGGCGCGCGCGCAGACGCTTGATCATTTCTTCGCGCTGTGCGCCCTTGAGATCGCTGCCAAAAATCGGGTCGAGCTTCTGTGACGGAAAAGCGCCCTTGATCACCAGCCGGTCGAAATGCTTGACGACAAAATCCAGCGCTGCCGGTTCTCCGCACCACCAGGTACCAACCGAAGGCATGCGCAAGGGCTCGCCAAGCAGTTTTTCGCAAGCCCCGGGCAGAAACCCCGGCAACGCAGCGGACTCGAGCAAGCCGCTGCCAAGCGCATTGGCCACTAGCACCGTTCCGGCACGGACCGCTTGCAGCAGGCCTGGAATACCGAGCGCCGAATCGCCGCGCAGTTCGAGTGGATCGCAGTAATCGTCGTCGAGTCGGCGCAGGATGGCATGCACGCGGCGCAAGCCCGTCAGCGTCCTCAGATAAACCTGGTTGTGGCGGACCGTGAGATCCTGCCCTTCGACCAGCGGATAACCCAGATAGCGCGCAAGATAGGCGTGTTCGAAATAGGTTTCGTTGTACGGCCCCGGCGTCAGCAGAACGACCAGCGGCGTACTCCCATCGCTGTCCCGTGGCGCCCAGTGCGCCAGGCTGTCCTGCATGGCAGAGAAAAAAGCGGCGAGATGCTGCACACCGAGTTCGCGGAATTTTTCCGGAAACAGGCGCGAGACAATCAGCCGGTTCTCCAGCGCATAGCCCGCACCCGACGGCGCCTGTGTGCGATCGGCGATCACCCACCACTGCCCATCCGGCGAACGCGCCAAGTCCGCGGCATAGAGATGCAGCCAAGTGTCACCCGGCGGACTGATGCCCTGACAGGGCCACAGGAAACCATTGTGACCAAACGCCAGGGCCGGCGGCAAGCTGCCGTCGCGCAACAGTCGCTGCTCGCCGTAGAGATCGCCAAGCACTGCGTTGAGCAGGCGCGCGCGCTGCGTGACTGCCGCCGAGATTTCGCCCCACTCCTGCTGAGACAAGATGAGCGGTAGCGAATCGAGCTCCCACGGACGATCGGCGCCCTTGGGGTCGGCATAGACGTTGTAGGTAACGCCGTTTTCCTGAATGCGCCGACGCACAAAATCGAGTTGGTGCCGCATCTGCGCCGGGGTGGCACTGTCGAGATGATCGAAAAACGCTTTCCATGACGATCGCAATTGACCGTTTTCGGCGATCATCTCGTCGAAACGGTCGGTCTTGCGCGGGTAGTTCGCGAGCAGGGAGCGCGGCATGA
>CAYUYI010000393.1:0-2768 GCA_964448995.1 uncultured Propionivibrio sp.
GCTTGAATGAGCACGCCGTCCTCATAGCGCAGGTTGATCGCCAGACCGTCGAACTTGAGTTCGGTGGCGTATTCCACAGGTGCCTCGCCCTCGCCCAATCCCAATTCCTTGCGCACGCGCACATCGAACGCAAAGGCACCGCTGTCGCCGTCGTCGGTTTCGGTACGGATCGACAACATTGGTACGACGTGGCGCACCGGCTGGAACAGATCGAGCGCCTTGCCGCCAACGCGCAAGCTCGGAGAATCCGGCGTGCACAACTCGGGATGCGCGG
The DNA here is from genome assembly GCA_964448995.1 of uncultured Propionivibrio sp. Lineage (GTDB taxonomy): Bacteria > Pseudomonadota > Gammaproteobacteria > Burkholderiales > Rhodocyclaceae > Propionivibrio. The sequence goes on from CAYUYI010000393.1 coordinate 275, forward strand.
CTTCAATCGCCTGCAACTCTCGAAACAAGCGGTCATACTCTGCATCGGGAATCAGCGGCGCATCGAGGACGTAGTACTGATAGTTGTGCTTTTCGAGCTCTTCCCGCAAGAACCGGGCACGTTCAACGGCATCCATCCGGAAAACTCAGGAGAACAGGCGCTTGGTCAATCGGCTGCCGGCCGGCAGCTTTTGACCCGCCATTGATGACTGGTACTGGCTGATCTGGCGACGAATCGGTTCGAGCGCGCCGTCAGGAAGCGGCCGCCGGTTGTCATCGACGAGAACCCCCTTCAAAACATCGGCGAAGCGCTTGGCCAAATCAACGATCTGGTTGAAAACGCGGTCGCCGTGAGAAACCGTCGGCACATCGAGCAGAAAGGTCAGGCCGTGTGTTGTCATCGACTTCATGGCGTCGGGAGAAAACCCTGCCGCTTCCTGGTTCACCAAGACATACAGGACGTTGCCATCATCATCGGCGCGCACAAAACGGCCGCTACCATCGATCAACATGCCGGCAGCCTCGGCCAGTGCGCGGATCTTTGTCCCGGGGAAGAGCGAACCGGTGGCAACAACGTTGATGCCAATCTGAATATCGACACTGGCACAGAACTCATCCAGCGTCTTCGCGGCGTCAAGCGCCGTCTGCCGCTGAGGCATATCGACGATCGCCATCAATTCATGAGCCAGATCGTGCATCGCCACATGAAAGGCGGTCAGATCGCTTTCCGCCGCCGGACCACGACGATCAACCAGTTGCAACCCCACGCGGATGCTTCGATACTCTTTGCCGTCGGCAACGCGGATCTCCTCCCATTCGTGTGCCAACTCATCATAACCAAACCAATGAACGGGCTTACGCACATGGGACAGCGCGGCCCGTTGCGACTCGAGAATCTGTGTCGCCGAGGCCGGTTCGACCGCCTCGAACGCCGCAATGTAATCGACCGCCGGAGACAATAGATGCAGCGGCTCGGCCATTTCGCGAGAAGCATCAGCCAACGCGCCAGACGTAACGGGCAAGATCTCCGGCGTCGCGCTGACCGGAGCGCTTGACGGCGCGGGATTCACTGGCATTTCCAATGGGGTTTCCGGCCCGGACAGGGCTGGCGCAGGAGGAAAGCTGTCGGATTCGCTGTCGTCATCCGCAGCACGCAGAACCGGCTCGATACGCTCGCCGGACAGCGGGACGTCGCCGAATTTCGGCTCAATCAATCGCGGCTCAACCGCATCAGGGGCAGTTCTTTCCGGCCGTGAAACTTCGGCATACGCCGGGACGGCGACCGCGCCAGCGTCGGCTATTTCTGAGAACTCCGGCTCGGGTAATTCGCGCTCTCCCAGCTCGCCACGCCCGAGCAACACGTCATCCTGCGAAGGCTGGAGCAGTTGTTGGGCAAGTTTGCGGTGCCGATATTCCAGCCACGTGTTGTAGACCACGACACCGAAAACGGCGATGACCCCCAGGCCAATCAATCCAATGTGCAGTTCGGTCATGTGCCTCCGCTAAACAATTTGCTCGCGCATGCGCAGCGCCTCTTCCATATCGACCTCGACGATACGCGAAACACCTGATTCCTGCATGGTCACCCCCACCAACTGCTGCGCCATTTCCATCGCAATCTTGTTGTGGCTGATGAACAGGAATTGCGTATTGACCGACATGCGTTTGACCATCGCGCAGAAACGCTCGGTATTGGTGTCGTCGAGCGGCGCATCGACTTCATCGAGCAGGCAGAACGGTGCCGGATTGAGCTGGAACATCGCGAACACCAGCGCAATCGCCGTCAGCGCTTTCTCTCCACCCGACAACAAGTGGATTGTCGAATTCTTTTTGCCGGGCGGCTGCGCCATAACCTGCACGCCAGCGTCGAGAATTTCATCGCCCGTCATGATCAGTCGCGCCTCGCCTCCGCCAAAGAGAATCGGGAACAATTCGCCAAAACTCTTATTGACCGCATCGTAGGTCGTCTGCAGCAAATCCCTTGTTTCGCGGTCGATACGACGAATCGCATTTTCCAGCGTCTCCATCGCCTGCGTCAGATCTTCAGACTGCGCATCGAGAAAGCCTTTGCGCTCACGCGCCGACTCAAGTTCATCGAGTGCCGCCAGATTGACGGAACCGAGCGCTTCGATCGATCGCTGCAGACTGGTGATTGCGCCCTGCAGGGCGCCCGGCCGCGCGCCTGGCAGGCTGAGCGCAAGGGTTGCCTCGTCGGCCTGCGCTTCCTGCAGTTGGGTTGCCATTTGCTCGACGTTCAACGCCGCCGCCTGTTCCTTGAGCCGGAAATCGCCGATCTTGTCACGCAACGGATCGAGACTCATCTCAACCTTCATGCGTTGCTCTTCAAATCCGCGCAGCGCCGTCGCAGCGGATTCCTGCGCGTCGCGCGCAGCAATCAGGGCCTGTTCGCACGCCACACGCCGTGCCAACGCGGCCTGCAGTTGCGGTTCAAGATCCTCGGCCTGCATGGCTTCAGCCGTCTCAGCGCAACGCGC
>CAYUYI010000394.1:0-2763 GCA_964448995.1 uncultured Propionivibrio sp.
AAAAATGAGAGAAGCCGGACACGCGAATGGGCGTGTCCGGCCCCGACTTCGGTTTATTTTGCCGCTGGAATGGTGATCGCCAGCGCCCGGGCCTCTTCATCGCAATCGCGATTGGGCGGCAAGCCGAGCGCCCGGGCCGCGGCAACTTCCTTGCGCGCCATGCGCATGTCGGACTGGAATTCGGAACTGGCCTGCAGGCGGCCGTAGGAATAGACGCCGACAAAACGCCCCTGAACGGTGTCGCTCTGCCAGTGCATGTTGCACACCACCCGACTCTCGGCAAAGGCTTGCCCACGCTTGAGGATGGGGATGGCCCGGTCCGGCGCGAGTTCGGCCAGCACCAGCGCCCAGGCAGTGCCGGTGGACGAATGCCCGGAGGGATAGGAACGGTCGGCACCGAGACGATCCATTTCTTCCGGCGTGCAGGGTGTCTGCTTGTTGATCACGAACGGCCGGTTGCGCTTGTAGAGTTCCTTCGCCCCGTCTCCCGCATAACCGGCGTCGCTGGCCACGCGCCGCAGCAACTGGTAGAGGTAAGGCGTGTCCTTCTGGGTAATCGGCGCCCCCAACGCACAGGAATAGACGCCGGCCGCATCCGGGAAGTTGACATCGGCATCACGGGCGGCCAGCTTCCAGCGCTCACTGCCTTTCAGGCTCAGGGCGGCGCGGCTGATCGCTTCGTCCGTGGCCGTCTCGGCCGGTGTCGAGGGCGGTGCCGGGAGAATCGCCTTGGAATCGATACGCTCCTTGATCGGGAGGTAGCCAATCAGGCGCCCCGGCTTGAGTTCGGGAACCGGCGCGGGTTGTTCCCGCCCCTGGGTGGCACAGCCCGCCAGCAGAAACAAACCGGCCAGCGGTGCAAGGTAGTGAAGCCGATGGTTCATCGCGATCTCCCTGAAAGTGGTTGTTTGATTCGGCGATTATAGACCGGCCCCCAATCGAAACCTACGCTTGTTCGGCGCTCCAAGCCGGTGCTTGCGGTCCGGTCACCGGAGGCACGACGGAACGAACTTTTCCCGGGGAAGACCGCTCAAACACGCGGCAATTTGCCTTCAAGGAAACGCTGATCGGCTGGATTCCTCGCCGCTCGAGAAGTTCACCACGAAAAGGATCGGCATCCTGCCGTTCGTCCCGTCCCTGTCGAACGACTTGATCCGTGTCTCCTTAACAGGCATCCTGCATTCCACACCACTCAGGAGGACCGAATGAAAACCCAACTTTTGACACTTTGTGCCTGCCTCGGCCTGGCAAACTCGATACAGGCGCAGGAAACGACGTACCGCAAGGACGTGGCGCCGATCATCAAGGCGCATTGTTTCGACTGTCACGACAGCAGCGCCCCGTCGCTGGTCCAGTTCAAGACCGACGAGGAAGGTTATAAAAAACAGAAGCTCGGCCCACGCCTCGACACCTACATGGACATGACGGCGCTGATTGTCTGGCCGGATACCGGCGCCTTCATGCGCCGGCTCGACGACGGAACCTCTGCCCCCGACAAGAAACCGGGCAATATGTACAAATATCTGGGCGAGACCGAAACCGAACGCCAAACCAACCTCGCCGTACTCAAAGCCTGGCTGGGCGAAAACGCCTGGAACCTGAACCGTTGGCAAAAACGCGGCGACGTTCCGGCCATTACCAAGGAACAACTGGATCTGCTGAAACTCAAGTATTGACCCGGAAAGCGGCAAGGCAACCACTCAAGCCCCCGGTTCGAAGCCACTGGCAGCAGTTCCGGGGGAAACAACCTCAAGAAATACGGCGCGCCAACTCTTGGGGGGCCGCCAACTTGGCAGACAAGCGCACGGCGCCGGCCCGCCGGGTTGCAAGATCGAAATCGCGGCACAGCAAGGCACCGACGATCAGCAGATGATCGGGCAGGCCGCTCTCCGGCCAGGGAATGGTTTGCCCCGCGAGCCCTTGGGCCAGTCCGGTCACGTCGAAACCGAGCGCTTCGAGCGAGTAGCGCATCCGGGCGGGGACACAGCAGGCAATACTTCTCGGACGCGTGCAGGCACCGCAGCCGAAGCAGTGGCCGGCGATCACCGCGAGCGCGCCCTCACCTTCGCATTGCAACATCCGCTCGCCGAGCGATTGCCGCGCGACGAGAAACTGATCGACGAGATCGGCCGGCGTCGACGCCGCCACGACCGGCGTTTTCTGCGTGACCACCACGCCATGAGACCAGTCCGCCAACCGGTCGAACGGCTGCGCCTCAAAGGGCGGGCAGGACCAATACATCCCGTATTTTTCACAGGACTGACAGTACGCCTGAATGCGCTCGGGATCGTGGTAACGCATCATCTCGGCCCGGCTCACAACCACGGCTTGAATAGTTTCTGTCGTCACGGGCTGGTTCACGAAAATCCGGCTCCACGTTTTTATTCGGCCCGACAGGATACGCCAATCCCGCCCTGGCGCGATCAACCGCCCGCCGGGAGCGTACGTATTCGTCGTTTCATGCCACGAACACTGTTCTAGAAACAGCGGTTTATGAGATGATCGTCGCGTTGTCTCAGGCAGTCATATCCCGAAGATTTCAGACCCACGATCGAACCTTGACAGGAGTAGGCTCATGAAAAAAACGATGCGTTCCATTCTGGTTGCCGGCGCGGTTGCCGTCAGCTTCTCGGTTCCCGTCCATGCGGCCGAGTTCATCAACATTTTGACCGGCGGCACCAGTGGTGTGTATTACCCGCTCGGCGTGGCGCTCTCGCAAATCTATGGCAAAGCCATTCCCGGTTCAAAAACTTCAGTCCAGGC
>CAYUYI010000395.1:0-2758 GCA_964448995.1 uncultured Propionivibrio sp.
GCCCGTGAAGCCGCCCCACCCACGTGGAACGTCCGCATGGTCAACTGCGTCCCCGGTTCTCCGATCGACTGCGCGGCAATGACACCGACGGCTTCACCGACATTGACCAGAGAACCGCGCCCGAGGTCACGCCCATAGCACTTGGCGCACAGGCCATAGCGCGTATCACAGGTCAACGGTGTGCGTACCTTGACTTCGTCAATGCCGAGTTTGTCGATCAGGTCACACAAATCTTCATCAATCAGCGTGCCAGCCTCAATCACCGTCTCATCGCTTTCCGGGTCGACGACATCAGTAATCGTCACGCGACCAAGAATGCGCTCGCGCAGGGCCTCGATGACTTCACCGCCCTCGATCAAGGCCTTCATCGTCACGCCGTTATCAGTACCGCAATCGTCCTCGATGACGACCAGATCCTGTGTCACGTCGACCAAACGGCGCGTCAGATAACCCGAGTTCGCTGTCTTCAGGGCGGTATCGGCCAGACCCTTACGGGCGCCGTGCGTCGAAATGAAGTACTGCAGAACGTTCAGTCCTTCGCGGAAGTTGGTGGTGATCGGCGTCTCGATAATCGAACCGTCCGGCTTCGCCATCAGGCCGCGCATCCCCGCCAGCTGACGAATCTGCGCCGCGGAGCCACGGGCCCCCGAATCAGCCATCATGTAGATCGAGTTGAACGATTCCTGCTTGACTTTCTTGCTCAGGTGATCAACGACCTCTTCATGACCCAACTGCTCCATCATCACCTTGGCCACCTGGTCGCCGGTGCGGCCCCAGATATCGACCACCTTGTTGTAGCGTTCGCCGTTGGTCACGAGGCCATTGGTGTACTGGCTCTCGATTTCCTTCACTTCTTTTTCAGCGGCCGCGATGATTTCGTACTTCTGGGTCGGCACCAACATATCATCGGAGCAGATCGAGATGCCGGCACGGGTCGCCAACCGGTAGCCGTTCTGCATCAGCTTGTCGGCAAAGACCACCGTCTCTTTGAGGCCGCAGCGACGGAATGCCGTATTGATCAGTTTGGAGATCTCTTTTTTCTTGAGTGGCTTATCGAGAACGCTAAAAGGCAGGCCCTTAGGCAGAATCTCGGAAAGCAGCGCACGGCCCGCCGTTGTCCGATAGCGCGTCAGCTTTTCCTGCCAGCTACCATCGCCACCCTTCTCATATTCCTTGATCCGCACCGAAATTTTGGCGTGCAATTCAAGCTCACCTGCCTGTAAGGCACGTGTAATCTCTGCCAGATCGGTGAACACCATGCCTTCACCCTTGGCGTTGATGCGCTCACGGGTCGCGTAGTAGAGACCGAGAACAATATCCTGCGAAGGGACGATGATCGGTTCGCCGTTGGCCGGCGACAAGACGTTGTTCGAGGCCAGCATGAGCGTCCGCGCCTCCATTTGTGCCTCGAGCGAAAGCGGCACGTGGACGGCCATTTGGTCACCGTCAAAGTCGGCGTTGAACGCGGCACAAACGAGCGGATGCAACTGGATCGCTTTCCCTTCGATCAGCGTCGGCTCAAATGCCTGGATGCCGAGACGGTGCAGCGTCGGGGCGCGGTTGAGCATGATCGGATGCTCGCGGATCACCTCTTCCAGGATGTCCCACACCACCGGTTCCTGTATTTCGACCATCTTCTTCGCCTGCTTGATGGTCGTGGCCAAACCCATCAGTTCGAGCTTGTTGAAGATGAATGGCTTGAACAGTTCGAGCGCCATCAGCTTCGGCAGGCCGCACTGGTGCAGCTTGAGCTGCGGGCCGACCACGATGACCGAACGGCCCGAGTAGTCGACGCGCTTACCGAGCAGGTTCTGACGGAAGCGGCCGCCCTTGCCCTTGATCATATCGGCCAGCGATTTGAGCGGGCGCTTGTTGGCACCGGTCATCGCCTTGCCGCGGCGACCGTTGTCGAGCAGCGAGTCGACGGCTTCCTGCAGCATGCGCTTTTCGTTGCGCACGATGATTTCCGGCGCCTTGAGTTCCAGCAGGCGCTTCAGGCGGTTGTTGCGGTTGATGACGCGGCGATAGAGGTCGTTCAGGTCGGAAGTGGCGAAACGGCCGCCGTCAAGCGGCACCAGCGGACGCAGATCCGGCGGCAGCACCGGCAGCACTTCAAGCACCATCCACTCGGGCTTGATGCCCGACTTTTGGAAGCCTTCGAGAATCTTCAGGCGCTTGGAGAACTTCTTGCTCTTGGTTTCCGACGAAGTCGTCTCGAGTTCGGCGCGCAGGCGTTCGACTTCATTGTTGATGTCGATCGAGCGCAGCAACTCGCGAATACCTTCGGCGCCCATCGCCGCCTGGAATTCGTCGCCGTGCTCTTCCATGATTTCCAGATACTGCTCTTCGGTCAGCAGTTGGCCGCGTTGCAGATTCGCAACCATGCCCGGATCGCAGACCACGAAGGCTTCAAAATAGAGCACACGCTCGATATCGCGCAACGTCATGTCGAGCACCATGCCCAGACGGCTCGGCAAGCTCTTCAGGAACCAGATGTGCGCCACCGGCGAAGCCAGTTCGATGTGCGCCATGCGCTCGCGACGCACCTTCGACAAGGTCACTTCGACGCCGCATTTTTCGCAGATGACGCCGCGATGCTTGAGGCGCTTGTATTTGCCGCACAGGCATTCGTAGTCCTTGATCGGGCCAAATATCTTGGCACAGAACAGGCCGTCGCGTTCAGGCTTGAACGTCCGGTAGTTAATCGTTTCCGGCTTCTTGACCTCGCCGTATGACCACGACCGGATTTTGTCCGGCG
>CAYUYI010000396.1:0-2758 GCA_964448995.1 uncultured Propionivibrio sp.
TGGTGACCGAATGGGTCAAGGGCAAGACACTCGATCAGGCGCTGGAAATCAAGAATACGCAGATTGCCGAAGAGCTGGCGCTGCCGCCGGTGAAGATCCACTGCTCGATTCTGGCAGAGGATGCGATCAAGGCGGCCGTGGCCGATTACAAGAAGAAGCACGGCGAGTAGATTCGCCGGCCAGTAAGGAGAAAATGATGGCGGTAACACTTTCGGAACGGGCGGCCAACCACGTTGCCACGTACCTCACCAAGCGCGGAAAGGGAATCGGTTTGCGTCTTGGTGTCCGTACCAGTGGCTGTTCGGGCGTGGCGTACAAGCTGGAGTTCGCCGATACGGTCGAACCGGATGATGTGACGTTCGAATCGCATGGTGTCAAGGTGCTGATCGACGCCAAGAGCCTTCCGTATTTGGAAGGAACTGAACTTGACTACACCCGTGAGGGGTTGAGCGAGGGGTTCAAATTCAATAACCCGAACGTGAAGGATGCGTGCGGTTGCGGCGAGAGCTTTACCGTCTGAATCCTGCGCTGAGCCGACCAGTGCTTGGGGTCGATCTGGCTGGGTATGTCGCAGCAATTATTATCAGGAATTATGGATTTCAACGCCGATCACTTTGCCCTCTTGGGTTTGCCGCGCACATTCCGTATCGATGTGAACTTGCTTGACGAGCGCTATCGGGCAGTTCAGGCGCAGGTGCACCCTGATCGTTTCGCTGATGCGGATGAGACGCAGCGCAGACGCTCCCTGCAGTGGGCGACGAAAGTGAACGAAGCCTATGTGGCGCTGAGAAAGCCGCTTTCGCGGGCGCTGTATTTGCTCAAACTGGTTGGCTTCGGTATCGATCTGGCGGATAACCACGCGATGCCGGCCGAATTCCTGATGGAGCAGATGGAATGGCGCGAGGCAGTGGCTGAGGCGCGCGCAGGCAAGGTGTTGCCGGCGCTGGAAGATCTCGATCAGCGTGTCCGCGTTGATATCCGAAAGGGGTACGAGGAACTGGCGGTTCTGCTTGACGACCGGCGGGATTACGCACAATCGGCTGATCGCGTGCGCCGCCTGATGTTCCTCGAAAAGCTCTTGGCGGACATCGACGAAGCACTGTTGGCCGTCGAGGACTGAAGAGAATAACGACAAACCGAGACAGAGAGAATTTATGGTTTTACTGCAGATTTCGGAACCCGGCGAGTCGCCCGCCCCGCATCAACACAAACTCGCCGTCGGGATTGATCTGGGGACGACGAATTCCTTGGTGGCGACCGTCCGCAGCGGTCAGTCAGTCGTCATCGCCGATGAATTGGGTCGGCCTCTTTTGCCATCCGTTGTGCATTATCTGGCCGAGGGGGAGCCTGTGGTGGGCTATGACGCGCAGGACAAACAGGCCGTCGATCCTCGAAACGTGATTGTCTCGGCCAAGCGTTTTATGGGACGCGGCCTCAAAGACATTGCGCATCGAGAATCAATGCCTTATGTGTTTGAAGACGCGCCGGGGATGGTCAAACTAAAAACGGTTGCCGGCGTGCGTAGTCCGGTTGAGGTGTCGGCCGACATCTTGCGTGCGTTGCGTATTCGGGCCGAGGCTTCGCTCGGTGGTGCCTTGGTTGGTGCCGTGATTACCGTGCCGGCGTACTTTGACGATGCGCAGCGCCAGGCAACCAAGGATGCGGCCAAACTGGCCGGACTGTCAGTCTTGCGTCTGCTCAACGAGCCAACGGCTGCTGCCATCGCCTACGGTCTCGATAATGCGGCTGAGGGGATCTACGCCGTCTATGATCTGGGCGGCGGGACTTTCGATATCTCGATTCTCAGGCTTTCGCGCGGTGTTTTCGAAGTCCTGGCGACCGGTGGGGATTCGTCGCTCGGCGGTGACGATTTCGATCAGCGCATTTTCTGCTGGATACTCGAGGCCGCCAAACTCAAGCCTTTGTCGGCCGAGGATGCGCGCTTGTTGCTGACCTGTGCGCGTGAGGCCAAGGAGTATCTGACACCGCATGGTGTGGCACCGATTACGGCCCGACTGGGAAGTGGTGAGGTCGTCGATCTGAAACTGACGACGGAACTCTTCACGGAAATTACCCACACGCTGGTTTCCAAAACCATTCAACCGGTTAAAAAAGCGCTACGCGATGCAGGTCTGACGATCGAGGATGTCAAGGGGGTGGTCATGGTCGGCGGCGCCACTCGGATGCCCCAGATTCAGCGTGCTGTCGCGGAGTTTTTCAAGCAGCAACCGTTGAACAATCTTGATCCGGACAAAGTCGTTGCTCTTGGTGCCGCGACCCAGGCCAATCTGCTCGCCGGCAATCGCGCAGCGGGCGACGACTGGTTGCTGCTCGACGTCATTCCCTTGTCGCTTGGGCTTGAAACGATGGGCGGGTTGGTTGAAAAAATCATTCCGCGCAATTCGACCATTCCCGTGGCGCGGGCGCAGGAATTCACGACGTTCCGTGACGGGCAAACCGCACTGGCCGTTCATGTTGTTCAAGGGGAGCGGGAACTGGTCAGTGATTGTCGTTCGCTTGCGCGCTTCGAACTGCGGGGAATTCCTCCGATGGTGGCCGGTGCGGCACGTATCCGTGTAACGTTTCAGGTTGATGCCGATGGCCTGTTGTCGGTTGCGGCGAGAGAGACGACCTCCGGCGTCGAAGCCAGCATTGCCGTGAAGCCTTCCTATGGACTATCCGACGACGAAATCGCCGGTATGCTCAAGGATTCGATGACGCACACACGTGACGATGCCATGCGCCGTGCGCAGAAAGA
>CAYUYI010000397.1:0-2755 GCA_964448995.1 uncultured Propionivibrio sp.
GCGAAAAAATGGATGCCGCTACAGCGGCATCCTATCCTGATTACCCCATTTCAAGATGGCCTGATAGTATTCCAGCAATATTCCCGTCTCAATTTCTGCCAAATTGAGCATCTTGTGAATGGCGCGGAATAGGGAGCCAGCGAGGCGGAGCAAAAGGGAGCCAGTCGATTGCTTAAAATGGACTCCTGAGAGTCCGGGTTGTGGTGCTGGTTTTGTCTTGCCTTGGCCAGCGGGCGTAGCGTAGCGGAGCACGATGGCCAAGGCAAGAGGGTGCCAATCAGTTGGTTTCGGTGGTCCCCTGTTCTGGCACGAGATGCCCATGTTCACTCGCCCCAAGCTCTGCGATTGAGGCGTTTTTCCTGGCGCGCTTTTTCGAGGCGGCCAGCCGGTAGCTCTCGCCATTCATTTCCAGGATGTGAACATGATGGGTCAGCCGATCCAGTAATGCCCCAGTCAGGCGTTCGGAGCCGAAGACGCTTGTCCATTCATCAAACGGCAGATTGCTGGTGACGAGCGTGGCGCCATTCTCGTAGCGACGGCTGATGACCTCGAACAACAGTTCAGAGCCGACTGCCGTGAATGGAACGTAGCCGAGTTCATCGACGATCAGCAGATTGACCCGTGCCAACTGCTTTTGCAGTGCGCGCAAGCGGCGTTCATCCCGCGCCTCCATCAACTCGTGGACCAGCGCCGCAGCGGTGACGAAGAGAACGCTGTAATTCTTCTGGCAGGCGGCCAGACCCAAGGCCAGTGCCGTGTGTGTCTTGCCGGTGCCAGCGGGGCCGAGGGCAATGCAGTTCTCTCGCCGCTCGATCCATTCACCACGCGCCAACTCCAGAACGAGTGATTTGTTGAGACGGGGAATCGCCTTGAAGTCGAAGGTATCCAAGCTCTTGGCTTGCGGGAACCTGGCCTGCCGAATGCGACGCTCCATGTTGCGTCGATCCCGATCAATGCGTTCCAGTTCGCACAGGCGTAGCAAATAGCGGGGGTAATCCACCTGAGCGCGGACGCATTCGGCTGCCACCTTCTCATATTCCCGCGCAAAGGTCGGCAGTTTCAGCGATTTCAGGTGATGCCCCAATAACACTTGTGGCGGCACCGTTGTTTCCTCGGTCGCGGTACTCATGGCGCAACTCTCATTGAACCGTGTCCATGGCCGATCTGCGCTTGCAGCAGCGCCAGATAATTCCGGACATCCGTGATGCCCACATTGGCTTTGGGCAGAAACGGATAGGCCGCGACATCCAGTCGCGGTACGCGTCGCTCGATCCTGGCGAGTACCAGATGTTTAACCGCGTCGTAGCTGATTGCCGAAAGTCGCAGCGCATCTTCGATGGCAGTTGCCACTTCCACGTCACCGAAGGTTTCCATCAGGCGCAGAACCTGGATATATTCCTTGCGTCCTTTCTTGCCCATCCGGCTTTCCATCAGTCGGCGCAGGTGCTCGAAGTCCTCCGGCAGATCCCAGTGCTGTAATGGTGCCGCCTGATCGAGGGCATTCGGTTTGCGTTCCAGCAAGGCGAGGTAGTGCAATGGGTTATAGATGAATTCTTCTTTGCCGTAACAGCGAGCGTGACGGGCAATGACTTCGCTGCCGCAGGCGATTACGACCGAATCGACATAACCGCGCACCAGAACATCGCGGTGGCCGTAGGCGGTCGGCACCGAGTAGTCGTTGCACCGGTAGCGCACCAGCGAGAGTGACGAGACGTGGGTCGATACTTTCTCGCAGGGATCAAAGAGATCAGCCGGCAGCGGCATCAATGCCTGTCGATCACGGATCAGTCGATTGCCGATGCTTTCTTTCTTGCCCCGTAGAACCGCCACTTTGCGTTTCTCGCAAGCATCCAGGAGGCGCGCATTCAGTTCGTCGATGCTCCGCACACGAGGCAGTGGCACCATGAAATTGCGCCGGATATAACCCACCAGACCTTCGACCTTGCCCTTGTCGTTCCCTTTGGCCGGACGACCAAAGCGATCTTCAAACAGGAAGTGGCTCTGCAATTCGCTGAATGCCTTGGTGCGTTTGCGTGTTCCGTCACCCATGATCTTGGCAACGGCGATCTTGGTGTTGTCGTAGAGGATCGATTTGGGAATGCCACCAAGCCATGCAAAGGCGGCAACATGTCCATCCAGAAAGGCTTCGGTGGTTTCCGCCGGGTAGGCTTTGACGAAGATGGCGTCTGACTGCGGCATATCCAGGCAGAAGTAGTGAATCCGCGTCTTGACGCCACCGAGATAGATGTCGGCTTCGCCGAAATCAACCTGGGCACGACCGGGTGGATGCGCCAGCGGAATAAAAACCTCCTGCTGGCGCAGTCGCTCCTTGGCAACAAATTCTCGTACCACGGTGTAGCCACCCTGATAGCCATGTTCATCGCGCAGACGCTCGAAGATCCGAACTGCCGTGTGCCGCTGTTTCTTGAGGACCTCGCGGTCATCCAGCAGTATTTGATTGACGATGCCGACGAACGGGCCAAGTTTCGGTGATACCGGCGGGTCCTTGCGTTGATAACCCGGCGGTACGGTATGTCTGAGCATCTTGCTGACGGTCTTGCGGCTGATGCCAAACCGCTTCGCTGTGGCGCGCTCGCTTTGGTCTTCAACCATCACGGCCCGCCTCACTTTGGCGTATAGATCCACTTTGTACATCCTTCCTGCCTTCCTCGATCCTTTACGAATCGAAGATTAGGCTTCAGGACCGGTTTCCGACTACGCCGCTACGTGGCTCCTTTTTACGCCGCCATTCACA
>CAYUYI010000398.1:0-2753 GCA_964448995.1 uncultured Propionivibrio sp.
CGGGGTCAAGCTGTTCGCCCGCTCGGGGCGCCGGATCGTGCTAACGGTAGCCGGCCGCGAACTGGCACTGGGCGCCAACGAGGCGCTGTGCGCCATCGCCCGCACGACGCAGCAAGTCCGCCAGCGCGCCAATCCGCGCCGACTGACGGTGACGACGATCCCGTCCTTCGCCGCCTGCTGGCTGACGCCGAAGATCAGCCGCTTTCTCGAAGCCATGCCCGAGGTCGAGCTGAATATCGTGTCCACCTCGACCCCGCTCGATTACGTGCGCGAAGGCATCGACGTGGGCATCCGCTTCGGCGCCGGCCAGTACGACGGCCTCGACGCCACGCGGCTGATGGGCGACGAGACGCTGCTGGTGGCGAGCCCCCGCTACCTGGCCCAACACCCGCTGCAAACGCCGGCCGATCTCGCGCAGTGCCGGCTGGTGCGCTCGACCGGCGAAACCTGGACCCAGTGGTTCGCCCGCGCCGGCCTCGACTGGCCGGAACCGGAAACCGGCCTGTTTTTCGACGATTTCGCCCTCGCCCTGACCTGGGCCGAAAACGGCAACGGCATCGCGCTGACGCGCCGCTCACTGGCCGACGAAGCGCTGCGCAAGGGCACGCTGGTACAGCTCTTCGACATCACCTTGCCGGACGAGCGCCAGTACTGGCTCGTCACGCCCAGCGGCATCGAGCCGACCCCAGTGCTCACGCACTTCAAGACATGGCTACTGCGGGAAGCCAGCGGTAATGACCACCACGACCAGCCAGCGGCCACTGCCCGCTGACGAAATGGTTTGAAATTCGGCAGACACGGGCAAAACGCCGTGTTCGATGAACAAACCGCAAGCGCCCTCCTGCAGACGAACGAACCCAAAAGGGATGCCGCCCGGCGATCAGACGTGTGCGCGAGGCCCGTAGCCGGCCATGAAAACGGCCACGGCCCGCGCCGTCACGGCCCGAATCTGCTCGGCGCCCACTTCGCCCAGTTGCTGATGCAGAAAGGGTTCGAGCAATTCGGCCTCCAGCAATCCGAAAAAATGCTGAGCGACGACCCGCGCATCGGTCTCCCTGAGTTGCCCCTGCGTCATGGCCCGCGCCATGAAGGCGGCAATCAGATTCTGGCTGCGCTGCACGCCGCGCTCGTAGACCAGCCGCCCCAATTCGGAACGCCGCGACTCCGAAATCGCCAGATGCCGCTCCGCGCGAATGCGCGGTGAATAGAGAAAGGTCAGCAAGCGCTCACCGAAGCGCTGGAGCGACTCGGCAACATCATCCGTCGACGCGTCGAGCGCCTGATGCACAACCATGAACTCGGCTTCGGTCGAGAGAAACATCACCTCGGAAAACAACTCTTCCTTCGACGCGAAATAGTTGTAGATCGTGGCCTTCGAACCACCAACCCGGGCACAGATTTCCGACATCGAGGTCCGCTCGAAACCCAGTTCCTGAAACGCCAGGGCCGCCACTTCAAGGATGGCCTGCCGTTTTGCCTCGGTTTTCATCCGCATCGCTGATTCCTTCAAAAAAACTGTACCGACCGGTTCAATTTTACACAAACTCAGATATAATTGCCATATACCGTACCGTTCAGTTTAGTTATATAGGAAGACGCTGCATGCTCAACTATCCCCCTGCATTCTCGTCGGCAAGGCGCGCTCAAGCCACCGCACTGTTCCTTATCGTGCTCGCCGGACTGGGCGGGTGCGCCCAGTTTCCATCGCTCGCCCCGCTCGAGTTGATGAAATCCGTTGCCAGCTACGAAACGACACGCACGTTTTCCGCGCCAACCACGACCTGGCCCAGCGAACGCTGGTGGTCAGACTACGGCGACGCCCAACTCAATGCGCTCATCGAGGAAGCCTTACGCGACGCACCGGACATGGCCGCGGCTTCGGCCCGCCTGCGCCGGGCCGAAGCCATCGCCCAGGTCGCCGGTTCGCCACTGCAGCCGCAACTCGGCGCCAGCGCCTCAGCCACAGAACAGAAACAAAGCTACAACTATCTGATGCCGCGCTCGGCCTTGCCTGAAGGCTGGAACGATTACGGACAGGCGGCACTCAGTTTCAACTGGGAACTCGACTTCTGGGGCAAGAACCGCGCCGGTCTGGCTGCAGCCACCTCGCAGCTCGAAGCCAGCCGTGCCGAACTGGCGCAAGCGAGGCTGGGCCTCGCGGCGGCGATCGCCACGGACTATGCCGAGCTTGCCCGGCTTTTTGCCGTCCGCGACACGGCCGCCCGCTCGGTCGAGGTGCGGCGCAAGACAGCGGCACTTTTTGACGAGCGCTTCCGCTACGGCCTGGAAACGCGCGGCAGCCTGAACGAGGCCAAGTCGCGGCTGGCCGTGGCCGAAGGCGAAGTGCTGATGTTCGACGAACAGATCGGCCTGCAGCGCCACCGCCTCGCCGCCTTGATCGGCGCCGGCCCCGACCGCGGCTTGCGCATCGAGCGCCCATCCATCCGGCTGGAGAGCAATTTCGCCCTGCCGGCCGACCTGTTCGCCGATCTCATCGGCCGCCGCCCTGATATCGTCGCTGCGCGCCTTCAGGTCGAAGCGCAGGCAAGTCGTATCGAACAGAAGAAAGCCGAGTTCTACCCGAACGTCAATCTGTCCGCCCTGATCGGCCTGCAGTCGCTGGGACTGAACCTGCTGCACGACGGCGGCTCGAAATTCGGCAGCGTCGGGCCGGCGGTTTCCTTGCCGATCTTCACCGGCGGACGACTGCAGGGCGAGTTGCGCGGTGCGGCCGCCAGCCATGACGAAGCCGT
>CAYUYI010000399.1:0-2745 GCA_964448995.1 uncultured Propionivibrio sp.
CCTGTTCCGGCATGTTGTGGTCGTTCCCATCGATCATTTCCCCGATGCGGGAGATCCATTCGCGGTCCGCCGGCGTGATGAAGTTCAAGCGGTAGAAACGGATGAACATGATGGCAAAAGCCACGCCGATGATCACACCGATGAAGGGATGCAGGATCCTTGCCCAGGTGCCGCCGCCAAACAGCATGGTGAGCGGATAAAATGCCGGATGGAAGAAGGCGAGCCCGGACAGCGCCAGCAGGATGAAGCTGATGCCGACCACCCAGTGGTTGGCGCGTTCGGAGGCGGTATAGCGTTTCAGGTCTTTGGGGTCGCGGATCATGATGCATTCTCCTTTTCAACCTCTTTGTCCACTTCTTCCTCGATTTCCCGGGAGACCTCGTTCGGTCCTTTGATCACGTAGTGGAAGAGACTGCCCAGTGCGGCAAGGCCGATGGCAAAGGTCGCCAGCGGCTTGGCCGCACCTTTCCACAGCGAGACCAGCGGACTGATGCTGGGATCCTTTGGTAGCTTGGCGTACAGCTCGGGCTTGTCGGCATGGTGCAGCACATACATCACATGCGTGCCACCGACACCTTGCGGATCGTAGAGTCCCGCTTCCTTGAAGCCGCGCTCCTTGAGATCGGTGACGCGTTTGCCGGCATAGTCCTTCATGGCGTCCTTGCTGCCGAACTGGATGGCACCGGTCGGGCAGGCCTTGACGCAGGCCGGTGCCTGATTGACGGCCAGGCGATCCGAGCACAGCGTGCATTTGTAGGCCTTACTATCCTTTTTGGAGATGCGCGGGATGTTGAACGGACAACCGGTGACGCAATAGCCGCAGCCGATGCAGTTTTCCTGATGGAAATCGACCACGCCGTTGGCGTACTGGATGATCGCGCCGGGGGCCGGGCAGGATTTGAGGCAACCCGGATCGCTGCAGTGCATGCAGCCATCCTTGCGGATCAGCCATTCGAGCTTGTTGTCCTGTTCGATCTCGGAGAAGCGCATGACGGTCCATGAGCTTTCGGTGAGGTCGGTCGGGTTGTCGTAGACGCCGACACACGAACCGACCTCGTCGCGCAGGTCGTTCCACTCCATGCACGCCACCTGGCAGGCCTTGCAGCCGATACAGGCGGAAACATCGATGAGCTTGGCGATTTCCATCGTCTGGCGCGCCTCTGGTGCCGGCGTCGTCGTGGCGGAGCGCTGTTTGATATCAAGCGATTGCAGTGCCATATCAGCTCTCCTTTAGGCTTTTTCGATGTTCACCAGGAACGCCTTGTACTCTGGCGTCTGGGTGTTGGCATCGCCAACGAACGGGGTCAGCGTGTTGGTGATGAACCCCGGCTTCGTCGCGCCCTTGAACCCGAAGTGGATCGGAATCCCGACGGTGTGCACCTTCTTGCCGTCGACCTCAAGCGCCTTGATGCGCTTGGTCACGACCGCCACGGCCTTGATGAAGCCGCGGTTGGAGCGCACCTTGACCCGATCGCCGGCAGCGATGCCTTTCTCCTTGGCCAGTTCCTCGCCGATTTCCACGAAATGTTCCGGCTGCATGATCGCGTTGATCCGCGACTGTTTGGTCCAGAAGTGGAAGTGCTCGGTCAGGCGGTAGGTCGTGGCGACGTACGGGAAGTCCTTGGCGTTGCCGAACGCTTCCATGTCGCCCTTGTACACCCGAGCGGCCGGATTGCTCTTGGCCTTCGGGTTCTTCGGGTGCATCGGATTGGTGTCGAGCGGCGTCTCGAACGGCTCGTAGTGCTCCGGGAACGGGCCTTCGGCCATCATGTCGCGGCTGAAGAAACGACCGACACCTTCCGGATTCATGATGAACGGCATGACGTTTTCTTCGGGCGCAGCATCCGGACGCATGTCCGGGATGTCGTTGCCGCCCCAGACCTTGCCAGTCCAGCGCAGCACCGCCCGCTTCGGATCCCACGGTTTGCCCGCGAGGTCGGCGGAGGCGCGGTTGTAAATGATGCGCCGGTTGGCCGGCCAGGCGAAGCCCCAGTTGAGCGTCTGACCAAGGCCGGACGGGTCACTGTTGTCGCGTCGTGCCGAGTTGTTGCCGGCCTGTGACCACACCCCGCAGTAGATCCAGTTACCACAGCTGGTCGAGCCATCGTCGCGCAGCATGGCGAAGCCCGGCAACTGATCGCCGGCTTTCACCAGCACCTTGGTTGCATCCTTCGGATCGAGCACGTCGGCGAGTGCCTTGCCGTTGTACTCCATCATCAGCTCTTCGGGCGAAGGCTTGGTCGGGATACGGTAGGCCCAAGTCAGCTTCTGGATCGGTTCGGAGAAGGCGCCGCCGTCCTTGGCATACATTGCCTTGAGCGTCAGGAAGAGCGAGGCCATGATCTCGGTGTCGTCCTTGGCATCGCCCGGACCGTCGGCGGCTTTCCAGCGCCATTGGATGACACGGCCGGAGTTGGTGAAGCTGCCGGCGGTTTCGGCGAACAGCGTGCTCGGCAGGCGGAAAACTTCGGTCGGGATCTTGGCCGGATCGACTTCGTTGAACTCGCCGTAGGGTTTCCAGAACTCCGAGGTGTCGGTCGCCAGCGGGTCCATCACCACCAGATATTTCAGCTTCGCGAGCCCATCGCTGACCTTTTTCTTGTTGGCCACAGACGCGAGCGGATTGAAGCCTTGGCAGAGGAAGCCATTGATCTTGCCCTGATACATTTGGTCGAAGATCGACAGCACATCGGAGGCGCCGGCGAGCTTCGGCATGTAGTCGAAGGCAAAGCCGTTGTCCTTGTT
>CAYUYI010000400.1:0-2739 GCA_964448995.1 uncultured Propionivibrio sp.
GTGAGACAGGTACCGGCCGCCTCTGCCAACAATTTCGAGCATCTGGAGCCGCCGGTGTTGACGCGCGCCGAAAATTGACCATTTCAGAGGTGTAATGCGCGTTCAAAATTGACCAGGGTGTTTAACCTACCTGCCTGATATTTAGGCGGGGGATATTGAGGTGATCACCATGGCCTTGCTGGGAAAGATTCGCAGGATGTTTTACCGGGACAAGCTGAGCTTGTCCGAGATTGCGCGACGCACAAGTTTGTCGCGCAACACGATCAAGAAATGGTTACGGACGCCGGAGGGCGTCGAACCCAAATACCGACGACAGACGAACGAGCGCAAGCTGGCGCCCTACGTTGAACGGCTGACGAAAGCGCTGGAGACGGATGCTCATCGACCAAAGCGTGACCGGCGCACGGCGCTCAAGCTGTGGCAGGAGATTTGCACCGAAGGATTCACCGGCAGCTACAGCCGGGTGACGGAATTTGTTCGGCACTGGCGCGAGGACGCGGGGCAAACGGCAAGAAAGGCCGCTTACATCCCACTCAAATTTGTCCTGGGCGAAGCCTTTCAGTTTGACTGGAGCGAAGAAGGGTTGGTTATTGGCGGCATCTATCGTCGCATCCAGGTTGCCCACCTCAAGCTCTGCGCCAGTCGGGCCTTTGTTCTGGTGGCTTACCCGAGTCAGAGCCACGAAATGCTCTTCGATGCGCACACGCGATCCTTCGCCGCACTGGGCGGCATCCCGCGCCGGGGAATCTACGACAACATGAAGACCGCCGTCGACAAGGTCCAGAAAGGCAAAGGGCGTATCGTCAATGCCCGCTTTGCGGCTTTGGCCTCGCACTATCTGTTCGATACGGATTTCTGCAATGTGGCCAGTGGTTGGGAGAAAGGCGTCGTCGAGAAGAACGTTCAAGACAGTCGGCGACGCATCTGGCAAGACGCAGGAAGGTGCCGATTTGGCTCATTCCTTGAGCTCAATCTCTGGCTGCTCGACCGTTGCCGAGCGCTGTGGCAGGAAATCCGCCATCCCGAGTACGCCGTCTTGAGCGTCGCCGAGATGCTCGACCATGAACGACCACACCTGATGCCGATGCCGGCGCCGTTCGATGGCTACGTCGAGAGCGTGCACAAAGCATCGAGCACCAGCCTGGTTGCTGTGGCGAGAAACCGCTATTCCGTACCCTGCGAATTTGCCGGACAGCGTGTCAGTGCTCGGCTGTATCCAGAGCGAATCGATATTGTCCAAGGCGAAACGGTCATTGCTAGCCACCTGCGGTTGGCCAACCACAGTCAGATTCGTTACGACTGGCAGCACTACGTGCCGCTCCTTGAACGCAAGCCCGGCGCCCTGCGCAATGGCGCACCGTTTGCCGATCTGCCCGATCCATTGCAACGGCTTCGGCGAGGTTTGCTCAAACGCGAAGGCGGCGACAGGATCATGGCTCGGGTGCTGGCGTCGGTGCCGCAGCACGGACTGGAAGCGGTGCTGGTGGCCGTCGAACTGGTGCTCGAATCTGGCGTATTGAGCGCCGAGCACGTCGAGAACGTCCTCTTGCGCATCCAGCATCCTGTGACTCCGTTCGTCACGATAGAAACCGATCTGACGCTGGTTGAAGCCCCCCTTGCCGATCCGCATCGCTACGACACCTTGCGCGTGCAGGAGAGCGGTCATGCGTGAACTGATTCCCGAACTCAAGGCGTTGAAGCTCTACGGCATGGCAGGGGCGTGGAACGATCTGGAAACGTCAGGACGACAGGCTGCGCTGGAAGACTCGCGCTGGCTGATCGAGCATCTGCTTGATGCCGAAGCGACGGATCGAGCCATTCGTTCGATTCGCTATCAGATGCATGCCGCAAAGTTTCCGGTGCATCGCGATCTGGCCGGATTCGACTTCGAAGCGTCTCCGGTCGACAGATCGCTGATCCTGCAACTGGCCGAGTGTGCCTTTACCGAGACGGCACAGAATATCGTACTGGTCGGCGGTACCGGAACCGGCAAGAGCCATCTGGCCACCGCGTTGGGCGTTGCCGGCATCAGCGAGCACGGCAAGCGGGTTCGTTTCTATTCGACGGTGGATCTTGTCAATACGCTGGAACAGGAAAAGGCAGCAGGCAAGTCAGGGCGCCTGTCGAACAGCCTGATGCAGGTCGATCTGGTGATTCTCGATGAACTGGGCTACTTGCCGTTCAGTCCGTCAGGCAGCGCCTTGCTCTTCCATTTGCTCTCGAAGCTCTATGAGCGAACCAGCGTCGCGATTACCACCAATCTAACCTTTGCCGAATGGGGCAGTGTCTTCGGCGATGCCAAGCTGACGACCGCTCTTCTGGATCGGCTGACGCATCATTGCCACATTCTGGAAACGGGGAATGCGTCGTATCGTTTCCGGCAGAGCAGCGCATCGGCTCGATCGAAGATCAAGGCTCGCGAGGCCGAGAAGCGTCCGGCATCGCCAAAACCAATCGCTATGGTGGATTCTCCGCCCTGAGCAGCGCCGCGCGGGAAATTCAGCTCCGGGCTACGCCCTCCACGCCATTTCCCGCGCAACCTTGACCAACCATCATCCAAAAAATGAAAGGAGAAATCCACCCAGATGCACTACACTTATCCACAGCTGATTCAATGACGGACAGCTATCGAACCTGGTCAAAATTCAACGAGCACAGATGGTCAATTTTGAATGCGCGCGGACATACAACACCAAGAAATGATGATGAAGGCGCAATGCAGCGCATGGGCGCGTCGCT
>CAYUYI010000401.1:0-2738 GCA_964448995.1 uncultured Propionivibrio sp.
CCACCTTGTCGATGATGACCTGGGTAAACAGTGGGGTGACTAATCCGACCAGTTGTATCGCCAGACTGGCGAGCAGGACGTCGCGCCAGATGGTTTTGTGTTTCAGCAGTTCGGGGATGAACCAGCGGTGAGGGAAATTGACGAGTGGACAGGCGACCGCCGGCGGTTTTGCGACGGAATACGAAACGGCATGTGCGGGGAGCGGCGTAAGCATTCGGCGATGCTAATCGTATCGACCGTCCGCGTAAATATGCCGCAGTGTTGCTGTGATGCGGTTTCGTGCTTTGTTTGCGTTGCTCGGAGAGGCGCATGAATAAACGATTTTCGGCATGCCGGCTCGGGAAGTGGCGTGCTGATTGGTTTGTGGCGATGCCTTGCCGCAGAATGCCATTTGACGCGCCTTGCGGGAACTGGCCTATACTCGGCGGCGTCTGAGTGGCTTTTTGCGGGTTGTCCGGAATGCACGAGAACGCGTGTTATCACTGTGGTTTGCCGGTTCCGCCGGGCGTCGATCTGTCCGTGGAAATTGGCGGGCAGCGGCGCGCGATGTGCTGTTTTGGCTGCCAGGCAGTGGCGCAGGCGATCGTCGGTAACGGGCTGGCAGACTATTACCGTACCCGCGATGCCATGCCGGCCGTTTCGTCGCGCTCGCCGCGCGAAGCGGTGCCGGCGATTCTCGACGGTCTGGTGCTGTATGACCATGCCGACTTCCAGAAGAGTTTTGTGCGCGACCTGGGCGAACACGAGCGCGAGGCGTCGCTGATCATCGAGGGCATTACCTGCGCGGCGTGCATCTGGTTGAACGAGCGGCATGTGGCGCAGCAGCCCGGCGTGATCGGCATCGAGATCAACTTCGGCACGCATCGGGCGCGTGTGCGCTGGGATGACCGGCGTATTCGTCTCTCGCAAATCCTGACGGCGATCGCGGCCATCGGCTACCGCGCGCATCCTTACGATGCAGCCAAGCACGAGGCGCTGGCCCGCAAGGAGCGGCGTACCGCGCTGTGGCGGCTGTTCGTTGCCGGGTTCGGCATGATGCAGGTGATGATGTACGCGGTGCCGGCGTATCTCGCCGGCGAGGGGGAAATGAGCGCCGACATTGCCGCGCTGATGCGCTGGGCGAGCCTCGTGCTGACCTTGCCGGTGGTCGGCTATTCGGCGGCGCCGTTCTTTCGCGGCGCCTGGCGGGATTTGCGCTTGCGCCGCGCCGGCATGGACGTGCCGGTGGCGCTGGGCATCGGCGCGGCCTTCGCGGCGAGCGTGTGGGCGACGCTGACGGCGGCCGGCGAGGTGTATTTCGATTCGGTGACGATGTTCGTTTTCTTCCTGCTCGGCGGGCGCTATCTGGAGATGACGGCACGGCAGCGCGCGGTGGGCGCGACCGAGGCGCTGGCGCGGCTGCGGCCGGCGTTTGCCGGGCGTATGGCGGCGTATCCGCAGGACCGCACGGTCGAGGCCGTGGTGGTGGCCGATCTGCAACCGGGCGACGTGGTGCTGGTGCGTCCGGGCGAGGCAATGCCGGCCGACGGTTGCGTGCTGGACGGGCTGAGCAGCGCCGATGAGTCGCTGCTGACCGGTGAGAGCGCGCCGCAGGCCAAGCAGGCCGGCGCCGCCGTGACCGGCGGCTCGATCAATATCGAAGGGCCGCTGGTGGTGCGGGTGGAGCAGGTGGGTGAGGCGACCCGGCTGTCGGCGATCATCCGGCTGATGGAACGGGCGGCGATGGAGAAACCGTCGATCGTGGTGCTCGCCGACCGCATCGCCGGCCATTTCATCCTGGCGCTGCTGGGCATCGCGGCGGCCGTGGCGCTCGGCTGGGGGCTTCTCGACCCGGCCAAGGCCTTGTGGGTGACGGTGTCGGTGCTGGTGGTGTCCTGCCCGTGCGCGTTGTCGCTGGCGACGCCGGTGGCGTTGACGGTGGCGAGCGGCGCTCTGGCGCGTGCCGGCGTGCTGGTGACGCGCGGCCATGCCATCGAGACGCTGGCGCGTGCGACGCATTTCGTTTTCGACAAGACCGGCACGCTGACGGGCGGCTGCATGCGCGTGCTGGCCGTGCTGCCGCAGGCCGCGCTGGATGAGGCGGCCTGTCTGGCGTTGGCGGCGGCCGTCGAACAGTCTTCCGAACACCCGATCGGCACAGCGCTGCGGGATGCGGCCGGCAAGACTGCGGTTTTCGCGGTGAGCGAGGTGAGAAACGTGCCCGGCAGTGGCATGAGCGCCTGCGTCGATGGGCGCGACGTGCGCGTCGGGACGCCAGCTTTCGTGGCGGATTTGCATGGTCAGCCGCTGCCGGACGCCGCAAATGGGTGGGCCGAAACCGGCGATACGCTGGTGGCGTTGGGCGATGCCTCGGGTTGGCTGGCGTTTTTTCGGCTCGGCGACGAGATCCGTCCGCAGGCTGCCGAATTGATCGCCCGCTTGCATGCGGCCGGGCGCGACGTGATCCTGTTGTCCGGCGACGCGTTGCCGGTGGCGCGGCGGGTGGCGCAGGCGCTGGGTATCGGGACGGTCGAGGCCGGCGTTTCGCCGCAGGGCAAGCAGGAGTTCGTGCGGCGCCTGCAAGCCGGCGGCGCGGTGGTGGCGATGGTCGGCGACGGGGTCAATGACGCACCGGTGCTGGCGCAGGCGCAAGTTTCGGTGGCCATGGGCGGCGGTTCGCATCTGGCGCGCACGCAGGCCGATTTGGTGTTGCTCTCGGAAAACCTGGTGCAGCTCGCCCACGGATTGATGCTGGCGCG
>CAYUYI010000402.1:0-1231 GCA_964448995.1 uncultured Propionivibrio sp.
TCCGACCGCGTGCGCCTGCGTGTCAGTGGTGAATTCGACTCGCTCGAGAGCGTGCGGGCCATCGGCATCCAGAGTGGCGGAAAGCTTTTCAAGTTGGGTGATATCGCCCAGGTGAGTCGCGGTTTTGTCGATCCGCCTGCGCCGCGCATGCGGGTGCAAGGTCAGCCTGCCGTCGGCATCGCGATCGCCATGGCCAAGGGCGGCGATGTGATCGCGCTGGGCGATCGCCTGCGCGGTGAGGTGACGCGCCTGCAGCGGAATCTGCCAACCGGGATCGACATCCACGTGATCGCCGATCAGCCGGAGGTGGTGCGCAAGTCGATCAGCCTTTTCATGTCTTCGCTCAGCGAAGCGGTGATTATTGTCCTGGCGGTCTCGTTTCTCAGCCTCGGCTTGCGGACGGGGACCGTCGTCGCCTTGTCGATTCCGCTGGTGCTGGCGATCACCTTTCTGTTCATGGAGATTCTCGGGATCGACCTGCAACGGGTATCGCTCGGGGCATTGGTCATTGCGCTGGGTTTGCTGGTCGATGACGCGATCATCGCTGTCGAAATGATGGTGGTGAAGATGGAGCAGGGCTGGGATCGGTTCCGCGCGGCGACCTTTGCCTATACCTCGACGGCCTTTCCGATGCTCACCGGGACCTTGATCACTGCTGCGGCATTTACACCGGTTGGCTTTGCGAAATCGTCGGCAGGCGAATACACCTTCTCGATTTTTGCCGTGGTCACGATCGCCCTGCTGGTGTCGTGGGTTGTGGCCGTGGTGTTCACGCCCTATCTCGGCTACAAGCTGCTCGATGCCAAAAAGCTGCAGGCACAGGCAGCGAAGCATGGTGACGATCTTTACGCCAGCCCCTTCTACCAGCGCGTGCGCACCGCGGTCGAGTGGTGTCTGCGCCGCCGCTGGTGGGTGATCGGTGCGACAGTCGCTGCCTTTGTCTTGTCGTTGGTGGCGTTCAATGGGGGGGTGCAGAAGCAGTTCTTCCCCACCTCCGAGCGGCTGGAGTTGCTGGTCGATGTCTGGTTACCGCAGGGGGCTTCGCTGAAAGCGACCGAAGCGCAGGCGAGGAAAATCGAGCAACTCCTGCTCAACGATCCCGAAATGAAATCCGATGTCGTCGATTTTGTCAGTTACATTGGCAATGGGAGCCCGCGGTTTTATCTGCCGCTCGATCAGCAATTGTTCAACGACAATTTCGCCCAGTTCGTCGTGATGACGCGCGACATGA
>CAYUYI010000402.1:1331-2731 GCA_964448995.1 uncultured Propionivibrio sp.
TTCGACTGGAACGAGATGAGCAAGACCGTGCGCCTGGAAGTCGACCAGGATCGTGCACGGGCGCTGGGCGTCAGTTCGTTCGACTTGTCGAACGCCTTGAGCCTCCTGCTCAACGGCCTGAGCACGACCCAGATGCGCGAGCGCGATGTGCTCGTTGACGTAGTCATCCGTGCTGTCGGCGACGAACGCGTGCGCTTGTCGGCGCTCCAGGATATCGCCATCCGGACCGCCAGTGGCCGTTCGGTGCCATTGGCGCAGGTGGTCAAACTGCGCTACGAACTCGAGGATGGATTGATCATCCGGCGCAACCGCTTGCCGACCGTGACGGTTCGCGCCGACATTCGTGGCGCAGTCCAGGCGCCGGTGGTGACCCAGCAAATCAGCCCGCAGCTTGACGCGGTGCGCGCGACGTTGCCGCCGGGTTTTCGTATCGAGGTTGGTGGGGCGATCGAAGAATCGGGCAAGGGTGAACGTTCGATCAAGGCCGTCATGCCGGTGATGGTGTTTCTGGTCATTACCTTGCTGATGGTCCAATTGCAGAATATTGGGCGAACCGTGCTGGTGCTGCTGACGGCGCCGCTCGGGCTGATTGGTGTCGCGCTGGCCTTGTTGGTGTTCAACGTGCCGTTCGGATTCGTCGCGAATCTCGGCGTGATCGCACTATCCGGCATGATCATGCGTAACTCGGTGATTCTCGTCGATCAGATCGAGCAGGATGAGAAGGCGGGCAAGCCCACTTGGGAGGCGATTGTCGGCTCGACCGTACGGCGTTTCCGTCCGATCATGCTGACGGCGGCGGCCGCGATTCTGGCGATGATTCCGTTGTCGCGCAGCGTGTTCTGGGGGCCGATGGCGGTGGCCATCATGGGCGGCTTGATCGTGGCTACGCTGCTGACAGTATTTTTCCTGCCCGCGCTTTACGCGGCGTGGTATCGCGTAAAGGTATAATCGAATGTTGTTGTGCCATTGGCCCTTGCTTGGCCAGTAATGGATGAATGTTTTGCCGGGGAATCCCATGACTGAGTCGCAACTGCTGACCGAAACTGCCCGTTTCAACATGATCGAGCAACAAATCCGCACGGCGAGCGTGCTGGATCCTGTCGTGCTCAAATTGCTTGCGGTGGTGCGGCGCGAGGATTTTGTTCCGATCGCCTTTCGTGATCTTGCCTTCGCCGACTTGGAAATTCCGCTCGGTGCTGACGGGCAAGCCGGGCAGACCATGCTTTCGCCTTGTCTCGAAGCGCGGATGCTGCAGGAACTGGCGATCCGGAACACCGATACCGTGCTGGAAGTTGGCGCCGGCAGCGGTTTCATGGCCGCGGTGTTGGCCGCCAAGGCCGAGTTCGTCTATACCATCGAGATCGACCCGCGTCTGGCCGAACTGGCCCGCAGCAATCTCG
>CAYUYI010000403.1:0-2723 GCA_964448995.1 uncultured Propionivibrio sp.
GCCGCCCTCACCGGAGTGTGGATTGAGGCCGGCCACGCCGATGCGGGGGGTCTCGATGCCGAGACATTCAAGCGCTTCGAGCGTCACGTCGATGACGCGACGCAGGCGGGTTGGGGTGACTCGCTTGGAAATGTCATTGATGGCGCAGTGCGTGGTAACGTGAGAGACGCGCATTGGGCCATGGGCCAGCATCATGACGGCATCGCGCTGCTCGCTCAGGTGGGCCAGCAACTCCGTATGTCCTTCGAAGTGATGGCCCGCCAGGTGCAGCGCCTCCTTGGAGAGCGGCGCGGTGACGATGGCGTCGGCATCGCCGGCCAGCGTCATTTCTGCAGCTTTCTTGACGGCGCGATACGCCCATTCGCCACCAACGGCGGTGATCTTGCCGGTCTGGATTTCGCCCTCGACGGGGCCAACGTCGATCATCGTCAGCGGCAGCGTGTCGCGCGTGATTCCGGTTTGCGTGCAGGCGCGATCGAGTGCCTCGGCGCTGCCCAGCACGATGAACTGGAGGCGACCAGCCTCGATGTCGTCGCGCAACTGGTGTGCCGCCTTGGCGATGATCTCGGGGCCGATCCCGCCGGGATCGCCCATGGTGACAGCCAGACGGATTGCCTTTGTCATTTCATTCCTTTCTTGGTTCTCAATATGCATTTCATTGCGGAAGCAACCGCATCATTTCGATCAAATCGTCCGGGCCGCCGAATGCGCCGGAACGTGAATAGCAGTGCACGCCATCCCAGCGACCACCGATCAGTCGCGCACAGCCCCAGCCGGGGCGGATCGATGCGCTGGCAAGCAGCGCTCCGGCGCCGGTGGTCCGGCACAGTCCGAGCAGCGTATCGCCACCGACGATCATCACCTGACCGGGTTTGGGCAGACCGTCGACCAACTGGCTAATGTTGCGCTGCAACAGGCGCATCGATTTTTCCTGAGTCATTGCCTTGCGCGGCGACAGGTCGAAGCGCACCTGTTTGGCGCCTTTTTGGGCAAGCGCCAGGGCGTGCGCTATTTCTTCGGGGCGCGCCCGCTCGGCGATTGCCGGCGTCGGCAGTGCTGCTTTCAGGGCGTCCCATTGTGCGTAAAGCGTGGGTTGGAAACTGGCACTGATCAGAACCGTTGGGCCGTCGCGCCGGACAGGCGATGTGGTGGTGCCGCTGCCGGGCACGAGGCCACGGCGTCGGGCGATGGCATGGGCCAGTCCGGCGCTGCCGCCCCAGAGATAGGTTGATGTTGCGGCATCGAGCAGTGCGGCGATGCGGTCGAGGTCGCCGTCATCGCGCACTTCGGGAATCCAGACAGCGGGGAGCGTTCCGCAACTTTCGTAGGACGGGCAGGTGGCCGCGCCGAGTTCGGCAAAGGCCGGTTGCAGGGGGCGGGCGACCGGTTGCATGTCTTCGCCATTTTTGATCACCCACTGGCGGTCGTTTGTGGTGATGCGCCCCTGTGCCGGGAAAGCCGGGGCGAAAATGGTGCCAACGAAACCGCCGTGCGTCTGCAGCCAGGCGATTTCGGCAAAAGTATTGCCACGTAGCAGGCTGTCGACTTTCTTGTAGGCCAGGGTGCCGGAGGTAAACCAGTTCAAGGTTGGTGCGAGGTGGGTCGGCAACGTCTCGGCGGGTACGTCCCGTGTGGGCGTTGCAACGACGCTGACGGTGGCGCGTCGATAGGGGCTGTTTACGTCCGGCGGGGTGTCGATGAATACCGGGACATCGCCGCAGAAGGCAGCAGCAGTATCCAGCGCACCGGTCAGGTCGTCGGCGAGAATACGAATCCTGTCCGTCCGATCCATCAGGTGTTTCCGGCGATGGTGACAGTGACACCGGCGGAACGCAGGCGCTCCAATTCGTCGTGCGGAGCACCGCTGTCGGTAATGACCTCGGCGATTTCGCTAGCGCCGCAGACGGTCATGAATACGCGTGGCCGGAATTTTGAAGAATCGACGAGCAGGCGACAGGAGTTCGCCGCCGTCATCAGTGTGCGTTTGACGGCGGCAACTTCCGGGCTTGTTTCGGAGATGACATTGTCCGTGACGGCATGGGCACCGAAGAACAATACGTCGGCTCGGATATTCTTGGCGGCATTCTGGACCTGTTCGCCGACGAGCGTGTTGCTGCCCGAGCGCAGTTGCCCGCCAAAGACATGTACCTGAATCAGCGGGCTGCTGTTGAGAATCTGGGCGATTTCAATGTCATTCGTGACGGCGACGAGCTCGATCTTGCGTGCAACGACGGCTCTGGCGGCTTCGAGAACGGTGCTGCCGCTGTCAAAAATGACGCTCTGCCCCGGGACCAGGGAAGCCGCTGCAGCATCGCCGACGAGGCGCTTTTCGCGTGGCGACAGATCGCGAGCTGCCGCGATGTTGGGTTCAAACGTGCTGTATTGCTGGTGTTTCAGGATGGCGCCGCCATGAGTGCGTTCGACGACACCCTCTTCCGCGAGCGTGTCCAGATCGCGGCGCAGCGTCGAGAGCGAGACGTGCAGTGCCTCTGCCAGTTGCTGCAGCGTAACGGCGCCGTGGTGGTGCAAGAACTCTGCTATGCGGTTTCGGCGCTGCACCGGCAACAACGGCGCGTTTTCCAGTTCGACCAGCGTTTCCGTGTGGGCAAGTTGTTCCACAGAACATCTCCTATGTGGCAGAGCGGATCAAGCGATGTCGATGAGTTTTCGTGAAAGATTATGAAACATTTGACTGAATGTGGCAATTATTTTTTGAAAGATTG
>CAYUYI010000404.1:0-2721 GCA_964448995.1 uncultured Propionivibrio sp.
TGGCACCGAAAGCGGTCGTCCGTGGCAAACGCAGGGTCAAACCGATGCCCGCTTCCCCCAAACGAATGCCGGTCGGCCGCGCTACGGCGTCGTTGGCGGTTTGAACGCATCCGCTGTTTCCGATCTCCTTCCCCGGTTGGTCGAGGCGGTTGAGGTGTTGCCCAGCACGGTTCCGCCCGAATTCGTCATTGATCGGCAGCCCTATGCTGACGAGCGCGCGGTTGCGGAAATGGCTTTCGATCCAACGCGCACGGAACTGTATCTCTACGATGTGGTGCGGGGATTTGCCGCCGCCGGGGTGGAGGCCGTGATCCTGCCGTGTTTCCTGTGCCATGCCTTCATCGAGGAACTGCAAGGGGAAGTCAGATTGCCGGTCTTCAATCTGTTCGAGGCGGTTCGCACGCATCTCGCCGCGAATTTCCCCAATGCCCGGCGGATCGGTGTTGTCACGTCGGACTTCGTGCGCGCGCAGCGCTTGTTCGAGCGCTCGCTGGCCGCGGATTCCGGCCGGCTCGTTTATCCGGATGACGACGTTCAGCGCGATTGCGTGATGCCGGCGATTCAGGGGCGCGACAACGCAGGCGATTTACTGGCCAAGGCGTGCGAAAACCTGATGGCGCAGGGCGTCGATGTGATCGTGCCGGCAGCCATCGAAATGGCGGGCCGCGTCAGTGCGTTGCAAGCGCAGGGATGGCCGGTGATCGACGTCCATCGGGCGTACGCCGAATACATCGTCTCGACTCGGCCGACGCCCTTGAAAAAGCCGTTCAAGATCGGCGTGGTGGGCGGCGTCGGGCCGGCAGCCACGGTCGATTTGATGAGCAAGATCGTCGTCAATACGCCCGCCCGCAAAGACCAGGAGCACATCAAAGTCGTCGTCGAGGAAAATCCGCAAATCCCCGACCGGACGGACAATCTGCTGAACGGCGGGCGCGACCCGACGATTGCCCTCTATGCCACCTGCAAGCGTCTTGAGGAAGATGAAGCGAGTGTGATCGCCATTCCGTGCAATACGGCACACGCCTACATCGCACGAATTCAGTCGTTGCTTTCGATTCCTATCGTCAACATGCTGCACGAGACGATGGCGTATATCGCCGACCACTATCCGGCGCAAAAGAAAAAGATCGGCCTGCTGGCAACCACCGGCACAATCCGCACGCGCGTCTATCACCAGGCCGCACAAGTCGTCGGCTGCGAACTGATCGTGCCGGATGCCGAGCATCAACAGCAGGTGATGGCGGCAATCTACGGCCCGCAAGGCGTCAAGGCCGGGCATACCGAGGGCGAATGCGTGACGCAGCTGCAGTCGGCCATGGCATCGCTGGTCGCGCGCGGTGCGGAAATCCTTGTGCTCGGGTGTACCGAACTACCGTTGATCATGCAGCAGAACGCGGCCTATCCCATTGCCGGCAAGACCGTGGTGGTCATCGACCCGACCGAAATTCTCGCCAGAAAATGCGTGAGCCTGGCGCTGGCGGACGCAGCGCGATAGCGCAAAACCGGTCGTGCTGTGCCGGCGATGCCGATCAGCTCGCTTGCGGCCCCGTCGCCCTGAACGCCTCATGGAACGCGACCGTGCCTTGCGGCATGCGGCCATTGAATGCGAGTGCGAAGAAAACCTCCGGCGGCACGCCGTCGAGCGCCAGACCGGAGGGATTCTCAAATCCGAATCGACCGTAATAGCCGGGGTGGCCGACGAGGCAGCAACCGTTGGCCGCCAATGCCTTGAGCCGCGCCAGGCCTTCCGCGATCAACGCCTTGCCGATGCCCTGCCGTTGGTAAGCCGGCAGCACCGACACCGGCCCCAGGCCATACCATCCCGGCGTGCCGTCCGACATCGTCACCGGCGAAAACGCGAGATGCCCGACCACCGTGCCGTTGAGCGTCGCAACGAGCGAGATCGTCAGCGCTCCGGCCGTGCGCAATGCCTCGATAATGAACTGCTCGGTGTGGCCGCTGATTGCCAGCGTGCGGAAAGCGGCTTCGGTGACATCGCGGATTGCCGCGAAATCGGATTCGGTTTCATCGCGAAGGGTGATTTCAGGGCACATGGTTCACTATCCTCTTCTGACACAACGTGTCGGTGGCCTACTCAAAGCGAAATTACCGGTCGCTGGTTGCCAGCCGCGCCGCGAGGGCAGCAAACGCCGTTGAAAAACCGTAGCGCAGCACGTTCTGCACGCGGCGCGACTCGATGACAAAGCGGCGGAAAGCATGCGCCAGAACGCCATAGATGACGAAGACCACAAAGGTCATCGCCATGAAAACCGCGCTCAAGAGCAGCAAGTGTGCGAGCGGATGGTCGGATGCCGGATCGACAAATTGCGGCAGGAACGCCAGAAAGAAAATCGTCAGCTTGGGGTTCAGGATGTTCAGGAGAAACGCCTTCATCACCAGCCCCGCCGCCGATACGCTCGCTATGCTGCCATCGACCGAAAAGGCCGAGCGATCACGCCACGTCGCCACCGCAAGATAGGCCAGGTAAGCCACGCCGGCGTACTTGAGCGCCTGAAACGCCAGCGCACTCGTATGCATCACGGCAGCCAGCCCCAACACCGTCGCCGCCAGGTGCGGCAAGATGCCGGCAGTGCACCCGATGGCAGCGAACACGCTGGCGCGATGCCCGTGGGTGAGACCCATCGAAACGGTATAGACCACGCCGGTACCGGGGATCAGCACGACGACTAGCGATGTCATCAGAAATTCGAGGGTAATCAT
>CAYUYI010000405.1:0-2715 GCA_964448995.1 uncultured Propionivibrio sp.
AAAGGCCGGACGGTGTTCCGGCCTTTTCGTTGATACGAGCCGGTCATCATGGAAACATCGGTGCTGTATTCTTACGCCATCATTGCGGCCGGGGCCTTTGTGGCCGGGGGCATGAATGCGATGGCCGGGGGGGGGACCTTCTTTTCCTTTCCGGCACTGCTTGCGGCCGGGGTGCCGCCCGTCGCGGCCAATGCCAGCAATACGGTGGCGCTGTGGCCCGCCAGTTTCTCGAGTGCTTGGGCGTATCGCCGGGAGATCCGGCGTCACGGGCGCATGGCTGTGCTACTGGCGTTCGTGTCCTTGCTCGGCGGATTGAGCGGTGGACTGCTGCTGCTGGCCACGTCGAACGAAGCGTTCTCGGCGCTGATTCCGTGGTTGCTGCTGCTGGCGACGACGTTGTTCGCTTTTTCCGCCCAGGTATCGCGCGGGGTCGCGTGGCTCAAGCGGCGGCTGGGTCTTGGCGCTGACCGTGCTCATCCGGGAAGCCTGGGTGGTGCGGTCTTCCAGTTTTTTGTGGCAATCTACGGCGGCTTCTTCGGTGCCGGGCTGGGTATCCTGACGCTGGCGGCGCTGGCCATCCAGGGGTTCGAGGACATTCAGGATCTCAATGCGTTGAAAAATCTCTCGTCGGCCGTGAACTACACGACAGCCGCGGCGACGTTTATTGTGGCTGGCGCGGTCAGCTGGCCGCATACCCTGGTCATGTTGGCGACCGCGCTGGCGGGGGGCTATGCCGGCGCGTCACTGGCGCGCCGGCTACCGTCGATCTGGCTAAAGCGGCTGATCATCGTCGTGGGCGCCACCCTGACGGTGGTTTATTTCGCCAAGTCCTGATCTCCAACCCGGCGGACGATGTTGAGCGAACCGTAGCCCTGGCAGGTGGGCATCAGTTCCAGGTGGTTGACGTTGACGTGTGATGGCAGCGTGGCGACCCAGTAGGCGACGCCCGCAATATCCTCCGCGGTCAGTGGCGTCGTCCCCGCGTAGACTTTCGCAGCGGCGGCGTCGTCCCCCAGCCGGACATTCGAAAACTCCGTTCCACCGCACAATCCCGGCGCAATATTGGTGGCCCGCACGCCGGTGCCGGCGAGATCAGCGCGTAGATTGCGCGTGAACTGCTCAACGAAGGCTTTGGTCGCGCCGTAGACGTTGCCGCCCGGGTATGGGGTTTCACCGGCGACCGAGCCGAGGTTGATGACGTGGCCGCTGCCACGTGCCACCATGTCGGGCAAGACGTGCCGGGTGAGGGTGACCAGACCGCGCACGTTGGTTTCGATCATTGTTTCCCAGTCGGCGAGCCGCGATTCATGCGCCGGGCCGACCCCGAGGGCCAGGCCGGCATTGTTGATGAGCACGTCGATCGGCGTCCAGGCGGCGGGCAGGTCCGCCAGCGCCTGTTCAATCATGGCTTTGTCAGTCACATCCAGCGTAATCGGCAGCAAGGCATCCCCGAGTTCTTCATGCAGGTGTCGCAGGCGCTCGGCGCGTCGCGCGGCAGCGATGACCCGGTGTCCTTCCTTGACAAATTTGCGCGCCATGGCCTGGCCAAATCCGGCGCTGGCGCCGGTAATCAAAACGATCATGCTTCTGTCTCCTCTTTGATACAGGTTAACCTTCGCGCGCAACCGAACCCGGTGGTGCGGCGCGCAAATATTGTCTGGGCCAGATGCCCGTTCGCCCGAGCGCTTCGGCGGCCTGTTGCGGCCAGTACGGCGTGCGTAGCGCTTCCCGCCCGATTATTACCACATCGGCCTGTCCCGTGCGTACGATGTGATCGGCTTGCGCCGGCGCCGTGATCAAACCGACGGCCGCTGTCGGGATGTCGGCTGCGTGGCGAATGCGTTCGGCAAAGCGCGTCTGGAAACCGGGGCCGACGGGCATGACGGCCGTCGGTACCACGCCGCCAGACGAGACGTCGATCAGATCAACACCGAGTCCTTTTAGTTCGCGGCTCAAGGCAATGCATTCGTCGATGTCCCACCCCCCCTCGACCCAGTCCGTGGCCGAGAGACGGACGAGCAACGGCAAGGATTCTGGCCAGACGGCGCGCACGGCGGTCACAACTTCATGGACGAGGCGCGAGCGGTTTTCGAAACTGCCGCCATAGCGGTCTGAGCGCCGGTTGGCCAGTGGCGAGAGGAACTGGTGCAGCAGATAACCATGCGCCGCATGGATTTCGACCGTCTGAAAACCCGCCTCACGCGCCCGGACCGCGGCGGCGGCGAATTGCTCGACAATCATCGACAACTCGTGCGTGGCCAGTTCCTTCGGCGCAGCATATCCGTCGCCGAAGGCGAGTGCGGAGGGGCTCCGGGTGGTCCAGCCTCCGTCCTCGATGCGCAGGCTGCGTTGTGGCTCCCAGCCTGCGCCGATGCTGCCTTTACGCCCGGCATGGGCCAACTGGATGCCGGCCACCGTTCCTTGTGTACGAACGAGGTGGGCAATGCGCGCCAGGGGGTCGATGTGCGCATCGCTCCACAAACCCAGATCGTAGGGCGAAATCCGGCCTTCCGGTGCCACGGCCGTCGCTTCCAGATTGATCAGCGCGAAACCGCCGACGGCGCGCGTGCCGTAGTGAAGCCGATGCCAGTCAGACGGCAGGCCATTCGTGGCCGAGTACTGGCACATGGCAGGCATGGCGATCCGGTTTGGCAAGACGATGTCACGCAACTTCAGTGGAGCAAACAGGTGGGTCATGACGTCGGTACCTGAAAT
>CAYUYI010000406.1:0-2686 GCA_964448995.1 uncultured Propionivibrio sp.
AAATCAGCGGGGATTTCACCATTTTCGATCCAACCGCCGATCAGTGCGCAGAGGATGCGGCGGAAATATTCGTGACGCGGGAAAGACAGGAAGCTGCGCGAATCCGT
This sequence comes from uncultured Propionivibrio sp., assembly GCA_964448995.1. Taxonomy (GTDB): domain Bacteria; phylum Pseudomonadota; class Gammaproteobacteria; order Burkholderiales; family Rhodocyclaceae; genus Propionivibrio. The sequence goes on from CAYUYI010000406.1 coordinate 108, forward strand.
CAACATCCCGACGAAACGCGACAGCGCGCCAAGATTGGCGAGGCTCACCATTTGCCGGCGCATGCCTTCGATATGGTCGTTGAACCACCAGGCCGATCCGCTCTGGATTTTGCCGGGGACCGATCCATCCTGGAAGCAGCCCATGACCGTTCCCAGCACTTCAAGATCGTTGGGGTTCAACGAATACAAAATGGTCTTCGGCAACAGGCCATCAATCTGCAGCGCGTTGAGGAACAGCCCGAGATTTCGAGCAATCTGCTCATCGTTCACGGCGTCGAACCCCGTATCCGGCCCCAGTTTCTGGAACAGCGGCGTGTTGAGGTTGCGGATGCACGCCATGTGCAGTTGCATGGCCCAGCCGCGACGCGCGTTCATGCGGCCAACTTCGAGCAACAGCGCGGTACGGAAGGCATCGACCTCATGCTGGCTCGGCGTGACGTTCTTTTTCAGCTTGTCAAAGATCGCCTGCAATGTTTCGGCCGTGGCGAACGTCGCCACCGGCGCGACCAACGCGTGGTCGGAAGCACGGCACCCCAACCCGTGGAATGCGGCATGGCGTTTGTCGAGCGCGGCCACCAGATCGGAATAGGAACCAATCGACACATCGGCGGCCGCCGACAGTCGAGCGACGTAGGCATTCCAGGCGGCAGGATCTTCCGCCGCAAGCGCCTTGTCGGGACGATAACTGGGCACCATGACCGGATCGCCGGCCTGGCGCTTGGCGGCGTAGGCAATGTGGTGCTCGAGCGTATCGGCCGGATCGTCGGTGGTTCCCACCGCCCGAACTTTCATGCGTTTGAGCAACGCGCGCGCGCCGAATTCGGGGGTGTCGAGTTGCGCGTTGCAGGCTTCCCAAATTTTCGCAGCCGTTTTTTCCGACAGCGGCTCGCAAATGCCGAAATAGCGCTGAAGTTCCAGATGGGTCCAGTGATAGAGGGGATTGCCGATCAGATTGGGCACCGTCCGCGCCCAGGCCAGGAAGGTCTGATAATCGGGTTCGTGACCGGTGATATCGGTTTCTGCCACGCCATTCGAGCGCATCGCCCGCCACTTGTAATGATCGCCCCCCAGCCAGGCATGGGCCATGTTGCGGAAACGCGAATCGTTGGCGATATCGGCGGGCGGCAGATGGCAGTGGTAATCGATGATCGGCATCTGCGCCGCATAGTCGTGAAACAGTCGCCGCGCGCTGTCGTCCGGCAAAAGAAAGTCCGCATTCATGAAAGGCTTCATCGAGAGTCTCCGTGATTATCGATTGCGCCGACAGACAAACCGACGCGTGATGGTTGCGATTACAGCGATCCGTACGAGCACACCCTACTACCATACCACAATCGATCGGTGTCGACTAGGGTATCTGCAGCATAGCGCTATCGATTATTGTTTCCGGGCGATTATGCGAAAGAAGCAGAAAGCCAGCCAATACTAATAAGGCACAGCCTCATACGAAAACAGTATAGACACGGGAACAATCTGTGGCAGGTGCCGCGTTGGCTGTTATATTTGTCGCCTGGAAAGAAGAAGGGGCTGTCGGGAGAACTCCATGGATGTCCGGCGTTTGAAATACTTCATCGTCACCGCCGAAGAGCGGAGCATCAGCCGCGCGGCGGAACGGTTGCACATTACTCAACCGCCGCTGACCCGACATATCCAGTCGCTCGAGGAAGAACTGGGCGTCCAGTTGTTTACGCGCACCAGTTGGGGTGTCGAACTGACCCAGGCCGGCACGGCGTTGCTCAAGCACGCGCACAACATCAGCGCCCACATCGAGTTGGCTACCGAGCAAATCCGTCGCGTCGCCAGTGGGCAAGCCGGCCGAATCGACATCGGTGTCTTCGGATCGGCAATGCTCAGCATCATCCCGCAATTACTCCGATCCTTCTCGGCAACCCATCCCGACGTCAAGGTCGTATTGCACAACACCCCCAAGGAGCGGCAGATCGGGGCGCTGCACCAAGGTCGGATTCTGGTCGCGTTCGATCGCTACTTGCCGGAATTTCCGAATATCGTGTCGGAAGTCGTTTGCCGCGAACCGCTCTGGGTGGTTTTGAACCGGGACAATCCACTGAGCAGCCTATCGCGCGTCGGTCTTGACGACCTGCGCAACGAGCCGTTGATCGACGAACTGGACCAAAGCGTTTTCATCGCCTGCCGCAAGCTCTTCAAGCACCACAGCTTCGAGCCCATCGTCGTGCAGAAGGCAGCCGACCTGATTGCTGCCGCGATCATGGTTTCCGGTGGTTTCGGTACGGCCTTGGTGCCGGAATCGATCCTCAACCTCCAACTCCCCAACGTCGTCTTCCGCCCACTGGTTACGGAAGTCGAATGCATGATTGACCTGAATTGCGCTTACCGCAAGGACGAGGAATCCCCCCTGCTCAACGACTTGCTGGCGTGTGTTCATGCCTATCAGCACACGCAACGGCAGCCATCCGACATCGACTGACCTCCCATACCAATTCGGGCATGGCGCTCATGTTTAATAGCATTGGATCGTACCCACAATCGTCACCATAATCGTCACACAGGGTTACAACAGGCATTCACTACACGTAACGCATCCACAAGGGTGCCGGTAG
>CAYUYI010000407.1:0-2681 GCA_964448995.1 uncultured Propionivibrio sp.
CATGCGACAGGCGAATCGGCAGATTCAACGTATCAGCCATGATCTGCATCCACTGCAGGTTCGACGTGCCGCCACCACCAAGCCGGAACTCGCGAATGCGCCGCTCCGGGTCAAGCTTCTGCTTGACGAACAGATACGAGAATGCCACGCCTTCGAGGAAGGAGCGCGCAAGATCGTCGCACGAACTGGCAACGCCGAGGCCGAACACCATGCCGGTACCGATGTTGCCGATCACCTTGTCGCGCTCGCCGGTGAAGTAAGGGAAGGTCATCACGCCATGCGACCCCGGCACCGAGAGCGCGAGGCCTTTCAGGTAGTTGAGGTCGAGTTGCAGGACGTTCAGCAGCAGATTGCTGGCAATCGTGCAGTTGTTGATGCCCGAACCGGTAAAGAAGAAACCGGGGGTCAGCAAGCAACTCTGGATGCCGCCGCCATCAAGATCCTCCACCGGCGCCTTGGTCGGCACCCGGAACATGCCGGAGGTCCCAAAATTGCCGACGCCGATTTTAGGCTCGAAACCGGTCAGTGCCGCAGCCAGTGCGGCACCGTCGTATAGCCCCGCCGACACGGGCGTACCGCGTTTCAATCCGAGTTCGCGACACACGGCATCCTGGAGCGGCACTTTGTCCGAGAACCCGTCGAGCACGCGCGGAAATTGCGCTTCGTCGAATCCGGTCGCGCGGATGATCGCGCCATCCCAGCGTCCGCGTACGTCAAGACAGCCGAGCGAGTTCGCCGTACTGTAGTCGGTGAAGTACTCACCGGTCAGCACGTGCATCAGGAACGCTTTGGAATCGAGCACGTGTGCCGTCCGGCCGACGATCTCGGGCTCACGCGAGGCCAGATAATGCAGGCGGTTCGAGGGGTATTGGAAAATCGGCGGGCAACCGGTGCGCAGATACATTTCGTCGACATTGCCGACCGCCTTGAGAAACTTGGGATGATGCGACTGCGCCTTGGTATCGACAAAGGTTGAAATGTGCGTCAGCGGCTGGTCGTCTGCGCCGACCAGCACGAGACCAAATTGATAGGAGGTGAGCGATACGCCCTCGATATCCTTCCCCCGCCCGGCAACGGCGCGCTTGCAGACATCCAGCAGCGCGTCCTTGAGGGCAGCCGGGTCGTGCTCGGCACGCCCCGAAGTATCTCCCTCGATTTTCATGGCAGCACTGCAAGGCTCGCCGACAATTCGGCCCGCCTCGTCGACCAATGCCGCCTTGAGATTGGTCGTTCCGACATCGACCGATAGAATCAGCCCCATCACATTCTCCCTGATCGTTCGACAGCCAAGTTTTATTACCGCAGGACGCTTATCCTTCTATTCCGCCTTGATGACATCTACGCATCGATGCTTTTGTACTCGATCCCGACCACCTCGATTTCGCGCCATCCTGCCGGACTCTGGAAACGCACCTGATCGCCTTCGCGCGCCTTGAGCAAAGCCCGCGCCAACGGAGACACCCAACTGATCCGATTGCGTGAGAAATCCGTTTCATCGACGCCGACAATCTGATAAGTCTGTTCGCTACCCTCTTCATTGCAAATGGTGACTGTCGCACCAAAGAACACCTGATCGGGATTGGCCTGACGCGCCGGATCAACTACTTCGGCCAAATCAAGGCGCTTGGTCAGGAATCGAATGCGCCGGTCGATCTCGCGCAAACGCTTCTTGCCATACAGATAATCGCCGTTTTCGGAGCGATCGCCGTTGGAAGCGGCCCAATGCACGACCTCGACGACGTGAGGCCGCTCCGTACGCAGCAGATGATCAAGCTCTTCCTTGATCCGCGCATAGCCCCCCGGCGTGATGTAGTTGCGGGTCCCTTGCGGCAGCTTCAGCGACGCATCGAGCTGCTCTTCTTCGTCATCGACCTCAGTTTCGCGAACAAACGCCTTGTTCATGCCACCACCGCCCTCCAGCTTCGGCAACCGATGAGCAGCGCTAGTACCCCCGCCCATCACGCCGCGAATGATTTTGATTTGGGGAATGATCTTACTCCAGTTTTTGCGACATTCTATTCGCAAACCACGCGCCACATCGCGTCGCGACAACTCGCAAAATTTGCTGCGACATTGGCGTTGTTTTTTCTCGGCGGCACGCCTAACATAGTCGCAAACACGCCACGGATTGCTGCCACCCCGCGCACCGTCGCGGCAGCCCGGCAAGCCGGAACGTGTTGGATACGGGAGCCATTCGCAAACGCTTGTGAAAACAGTGACAAGCGTCTGTACGTTAGCCGAAACAAACCAACCGGAGGACGTTGACCGATGCTGACCGAAGAAGAAATCAACAATGCCCAAGCCACCCTGAACGAACTCCGGGTGGAACATCGAGACTTGAATCTGATCGTGGAGCATCTGGCCGCAACGCCAATCCCGGAACAGGATCAACTGCTGATCCACCGACTGAAGAAACGAAAGCTGGCGTTGAAGGACAAGATCTACCAGCTTGAACGGATGCTGGTCCCGGACGTCCGGGCCTGAAACCCATTCACCCTAACGCCATGCCCGCCTTCCGTGCGGGCGCGGCGAGGTTTTAAAGCGATCCTAAAGCAGCTGCTTTATAGCAGCTTGCTTCCGAGATACCAGAAGATCGCCGAAATCAGCGCACTGCACGGAATGGTCAGAACCCACGCCCAGACGATCGTTCCGGCGATTCCCCAACGTACGGCAGAAAGTCG
>CAYUYI010000408.1:0-2679 GCA_964448995.1 uncultured Propionivibrio sp.
CCGGCTGTCAGCCGGGACCGGTTTGACGCGCTTGATCGCGGCGGTGCCACCGGGAATCGGCATGTCGAAGGTGTGGCAGTTGTTGCAGTAAGTCTTCGACTGGCTATGGCCGCTATGGCAGCTCGTGCAGTTCATGAGACCCAGATGGGACTGGTGCGGCGTCAGGTGTTCCTTCTTTTCCTTGGCCATTTCGGCGAGCGTGCCGTGACATTCGACGCAGGTGGCATTGACGACGGTTTCGTTGTCATCAACGACAATCTTTTCCTGGTCTTTTTCTTCATGGCACCCTTTGCAGGTGACTTTTTTGTCCTTGTGCATGGCGGCCAGCGGCGTACTGCTGCCGAGACGGGTTGCATCGGGGGCGGCATACGATGCGCTGGCACAGAACAAGCCGAGCGTGGCAATAACGATCGTCGCGATGCTGCGAAGTGATTTCATGGTGGGGCTCCTCTCCCTGAGGTTTGGTGCAGTGCAAAAGTGTTTTTTATACAAGCGGCAATCTTATCCGATTCGCCAAGCGCTGCTGCGGTTTTCCGATGTGGAAAACCGCAGCAGCGGGGCGGGTCCGGGGTTACGAGGCGATGGTTTCGTCGAGGGTGATATCGACCATCAGGTCGTTCGAAAGCCGCTCGAGTTCGTGCTTGAGGGCGCGCGCGTCGAGCGTGGGCGTGGCGGTGAGTTCGGCGACCGCGTGGAAGAGTTGCACGGCGGACATCGGCGCACTGGCGGTATGGGTACTGAGCACTTCGACGTTAATGGCGTGGCTGGCGAGAACCTGGGAAACTTCCTTGACGATGCCGATCCGGTCGTGGCCGACCAGCGAGAGCTTCAATCGGCGCTGGCCGCCATTCGCGACGTCGATGGGCGCGGGTTCGGATACCTCCGATGTGATGCGCAATCCCTCAAGCCTAGCGAGCTCGGCTTCGAGCGGCCCAATCTTCGCCGGGGGCAGTTCGATGCTGACGATGCCGGCGAATTTTCCGGAAAGGTGCGACATCGACGACTCGAGCCAGTTGCCGTCATGCCGGCTGATGGCGCTGGCCAGACGTTCGACGAGGCCGGGGCGGTCGTCCCCAATGACGGTCAGGATAAGCGAGACGGTAGGAGTATCCATGGTGTGCTTTCGTCGGATGGTGTGAACACAATCGGATCAGCCGGAAAGTATAGCACCGCGATTTTCTCCGGATGGCAGCACGATTGAGCGCTGCTGTAGCCTTTCGTCGGCGCTTGCGTCATCGGGTGGTGCTATCATTTCTGGCATCGCGCAAGCCCGGTTTCGGGTGGCCCAGGAATTTTTTGCACATTTCATGAGTACTCTCGATCATTCGCCGAACCCGGCAGACGCCCACGTCGATAAACATGGCACCGTGCTTCACGCGCAGCGTTTCCAGATGCTGGAAGATATCGCCCGAGAACTGGCCGGGCCGGTTGTTTTTCCGACCTATTTCGATGCCGCCTTCCGCCTGCGCAAGGAACTTCAGAACCCTGACTTGCCGATTTCGCGCATTGCGACGGTCGTCAGCCTGGAGCCCGTGATCGCCGCCCGATTGATGCAACTGGCTGGTTCGGCACTGTACAGTCCGGACGGTTCAGCGCCACGGGATCTGCAAGCGGCGATCAAGCGGCTCGGTATCGAGGTGGTGCGTACCACGGCGCTGGCAATCGCCATGAACCAGCTCATGCGTTCCAAGGAAACAGCGGTCTTCAGCGAATTTACCAAAGTGCTCTGGGACCATTCGTTGCGTGCGGCTGCCGCTTCGCGCGTATTGGCCCGCAAGCTGACTCGGGTCAGCCCGGACGAAGCCATGCTGGCCGGTCTCGTGCATGATTTGGGCGCCTTCTACATGATCTACCGCGCGGCGCAGTATCCGGAACTGCGCATCCGGCCGGACAGCGTGAAGCATCTGATCCTGCAATGGCATGAGAGCATTGCGCTGACCTTGCTGGCGTCGCTGGGCATGCCGGAAGAGGTAGTCAATGCGACGACCGAGCATGACCAGTTGCGAGAGCTGCCGGAAGTTGTTCGCTCGCTCGGTGACATTGTCTACGTCGGCAATTTGCTGGCCGGCGCCCATGTGGCCTGGTCTGGCGTTGGCACTGATCCGGTGGGGGAACAGGTTGAACTTGCACGCCGGCAACATGCCGAACTACTGCCCGACGTCGATGCCGCGGCGGTGGCGATGCTTTCGGTATTTTCCTGAGAAAGGACGAACAATGGGATTGAATCAGACTTTTGTCACGGTGGAACCGCAACGCAGCGAAATCGATGCGTTGTCCGGTGCGACCCTGCTTGAATTCGGCGCACCGTGGTGCGAGCACTGTCAGGCGGCGCAACCGCTGATTGCCCAAGCCTTTGCCGGGCACGCGGCCGTTCGCCACATCCGCGTCGAAGATGGCAAGGGGCGCCCGCTGGGGCGTTCCTTCAGCGTCAAGCTCTGGCCCGCGCTGATTTTCCTCAAGGATGGCAAGGAAATCGAGCGCCTGGCTCGGCCGCACGACGTGGCTTCCATTGAGCAGGCGCTGGCGCGGATCGATACGCCCTGAAAAAACGCCCCGGTGGTGGCCGGGGCGATTCAGTCTTAGCCGATTTCGCTCATCGGTGGGCAGGAACAGAACAGATTCCGGTCGCCATAGACGTCGTCGATGCGGTTGACGCTCGGCCAGAACTTGTTGTCGCGA
>CAYUYI010000409.1:0-2676 GCA_964448995.1 uncultured Propionivibrio sp.
CCTCCTCGATGCCTTCGTCGGCGCTCTTGAGTTGCTCGTAGATATCCCGGATTTCGGGCAGGACCGGCAAACGCTCATTTTCAGCCAGCAAGGCCACGAACTTCACCAACTCCTGGCTTTTCTCTTCGCCAAAAAGTGAGATGAACAATTCGGCCACCTGCCCGGCGGAAAATTTCGGGTTGCCGACAATCTGAGCGATCTCCCGATCCTGGACGATCATCGAAAGGCGTTGCAGACGCTCCGACCAAGCGGCCAGGGCTCCGGTATCCCGCGCCAAGCGAAAAATCGCCTGCGCGTAGGGACGAGCGACAGTGACGGATTCGGCCATGAGCGTCAGAGATCCTGTTTGATGCGCGCCAGCAAGTCCGCGTGCGCTTTCGCATCAATCTCGCGACGCAGGATCTTCTCTGCACCGGCCACCGCCAGTTCGGCCACCCGCTCGCGCAACGCCTCTTTGGCCCGCGCGGCCTCTTGCTCAATTTCCGCCTTGGCACCGGCGATCACCCTATCAGCCTCGATACGCGCCTGCGCCTTGGCTTCATCGATGATCTGCTGCGACTGCTTCTCGGCTTGGACAAGAAGCTCGACAACCTTCTTCTTGCCATCGCGGATCGTATCGGCTGAATTTTTCGCCGCCAGATCAAGGCTCTGCTTGCCGCGTTCAGCGGCGGCCAGCCCTTCTGCGATCTTCGTCGCCCGATCGTCGAGCGCCTTGACGATCGGCGGCCAGACGTACTTCATCGTGAACAGCGCAAGGATGATGAACACGGTTATCTGTGCAAACAGCGTAGCGTTCAGATACACGTTCGAACCCCTTCCATGAATTGATCAGACTGTTCCGTCAAGAAACTCACTTGAGGAAAGTCGAGATGGCAAACCAGACGGCGATACCCGTTCCGATGATGAACGCAGCGTCGATCAGACCGGCCAGAATGAACATCTTGACTTGCAATTCGTTCATCAATTCCGGTTGGCGTGCCGATGCCTCAAGGTATTTCCCCCCCATCAGGCTGATCCCGATACAGGCCCCGATAGCGCCCAGACTAATGATCAGGCCGCAAGCAAGGGCGACATTCCCGAAAACTTGTTCCATAACTACTCCTTAAGGTTGAGATACCAGCAATTAACCAAAAAACACACGACAGGCTTAATGTCCTTCATGCGCCTGGCCGATATACACCAGCGTCAGCATCATGAAGATGAAGGCCTGAAGCACCACGATGAAAATATGGAACAGTGCCCACAGGGTTCCCGTGATCACATGCCCCACCCACAGCAACGAGCCGCTGAACAACGACATGGACGGAAAGGCCATGCCCATCAATGCGATCAGCAGAAACAGCAGTTCACCCGCATACATATTGCCAAACAGCCGCATGCCGTGGGAAACGGTCTTGGCGGTGAACTCGATCAGCTGCATCAGGAAATTTGGAATGTAGAGCAGCGGATGGTTACCGAACGGAGCGGTGAACAATTCGTGAACCCAGCCACCGGCCCCCTTGATCTTGATGTTGTAGTAGAAACAGAGAAGCAACACACCGATCGACAGGCCCAAGGTGCCATTCAGGTCGGCGGTCGGCACGACGCGCAGGTAGGCATGCGGATCGCCGACCGTCTTTTGCCACAGCAGCGGCAAAAGATCGACCGGAAGAAAGTCCATCGAGTTCATCAAAAACACCCACATGAACACGGTCAGGGCAAGCGGTGCGACGAACTTTCGCGATTCTTCGTTGTGCACGATGGCTTTAGCCTGCCCGCCGACCATCTCGATCAGGATCTCCAACGCTGCCTGCGCACGCCCCGGAACACCGGCGGAAGCCTTGCGGGCGATGCGCCACATCAAGAAAAGTCCGAGCGCGCCAAGAACGACGGAAAAGAAGAATGTGTCAAAATTGAAGATCGAAAAATCAACAATCTTTGTCTGCGGGTGTCCAGACGAATTCAGGTTGCCCAGATGGTGTAGGACATATTCACCTGCATTCGGAGCGCTCGTCGCTGCTTCATGACTCGTCGACATGATCAGTTCTTTTTCCAGAAAGCCAACAATATCGCTTGCGATGCAAGCACCAAACCGCTCAGCATGGAAAGCCAATGCAGATCGGAATAAACCTTAACCACTCCCAGCAGGAGTGAAACCGTCATCATCAATTTGACGATTTCCCCCAGCAGATAATTCTTCGTGAACGACTCAGCCGACCGATACCGCAACAACTTCAGATGCAGGGCAAAAAGCAGATTTGGCAATACACACACCCCTCCGCCCAGCAACGCCGAGACCATGCCCTGAACCCCAACCAGCATGCCCGCCCCCAACGCCGCAACCAGTGTCGCTACACATTGCAGAAAGACTGCTCGATACATGGCAAACAACCTATCTCAATGTCATCAAGCGTCTCCGCTGCCGCCCTGCAACGCTGCCGGAGACCTGCATTCTACGACGTAAAAGGCAAAACGCAATCTGCGGAAATCCGCAGCATCTACCTTTTGGCACGGTGATCAGACCAGTTTCCGGGTCAACGCAAACGCTGCAGAATACCTTCGAGTTGGTCGAGATTACCGAATTCGATCTGAATTTTTCCCGCGCCTTTCTTGTTGCTACGAATCTCGACCTGCGCCCCCAGCACATCCGACAGCTCTTCCTGCAAACGCAGCAGATCGCGGTCCGGCTTGCTCTCC
>CAYUYI010000410.1:0-2670 GCA_964448995.1 uncultured Propionivibrio sp.
CGGTCTTGCTGATTACGTGCCGCAGACGACACAGGCTTTTCTCGCAAGCGACGAGGCACAGGCAATACGCGAGCGGCTGCAAAGCGATTTACGGAGCAAGGCGTTGAGTGGCTGCTGACTATGATGTTAGCTGATTTCGGCCGCTAGTCGTCCAAAAGGCGCCAGGCCTTGAGCTTGCGATAGAGCGTGCTCGGGTGCATCCCGAGTTCGGCGGCGGTCTTGTGCCGGCTGAAGCCGTTGTTGCGCAGCACTTCCAGAATCACTTTCGCTTCGGCCTGCTGGCGCGCCTGTGCGGCCAGTGGCCGAGAGGCGTCGGCGCAGGATGGCAACTGCCATTCGGAAGGAAGGTGGCTGAGATCAATCCAGTCGCCGCGGCAAAGCACTGCGGCTCGCTCGATCACGTTCTCAAGTTGCCGGATGTTGCCCGGCCAAGATTGCTGTTGAAGAGTGTCCATGGCTTCGGCTGTAAAACCGGCGATGGCGCGCTCCATCCGTAGGTTGGTTCGCGCCAGCAGATCGCTGGCGAGCGTCGGGATGTCTTCGCGGCGCTCGCGCAGCGGCGGAATGTCAAGGCGCATGACGACCAGACGATAGTAAAGGTCTTCACGGAAACGTCCATCGTGAACCAAAGCAAGCAGATCGCGATGGCTGGCTGCGACGATTCGCGCGCGCAGCGCTTCCGGTTGCGTTCCGCCAAGCGGTTCGAATTCGCGCTCCTGCAGCACGCGCAGCAGGCGGATCTGCATGGGCAAACTGATTTCGCCGATTTCGTCGAGGAACAAGGTGCCGTCGCAAGCGAGGGAAAAACGCCCGGGTTTATCGCGGTCGGCGCCGGTGAAGGCACCTTTCCGGTAGCCGAACAGCTCGGATTCGAGCAGGGCCTCCGGCAGCGCGCCGCAATTGATCGCCACGAACGGTCGCCTAGCGCGCGGACCGTGCTCGTGCAGAGCGCGGGCGATGATTTCTTTACCAGTACCGGTTTCTCCGGCAATGAGGACCGATGTCGGGCTAGCCGCGAGTACCGGAACGAGATCCAGCACCTGCTGCATGGTTGGGTTGCGGCTGGAGAGGCGGGTGTGTTTGCGTTGCAGGGCGCTACGCAGCGCTTCGATCTCGCTGAGGTCGCGAAAGGTCTCGACGCCGCCGAGCATCGCCCCGTTTTCTCCAGTCAGTACAGCGGCGGAAACACTGAGCGGGATGCTCTCACCGTCGATGTCAACGACATGGCAACGCCGGTCGACGACCGGCTTGTGGTCAGCTAGGGCCTGCCGGATCGGGCAATGACGTTCACACAGCGTCGAATGCAGGACGTCGGAACACAACTGTCCGAGCGCTTCATTGCGCGGAACGCCGGTGATGTTCTCAGCCGAACAGTTGAAAGAGGTGATTCGCCAATCGGTATCGACGGTGAACACACCTTCCGAGAGGCTGTCGAGGATTGCCTGGTTCAGCCTGCCAGCAGGAAAATCAGGCATCGGAGCGAAATAGAATGCCCTCAGCTTCTACCAGTCCTCCTTTGGGCAATCCAGCAACCTGAACCGCGGCACGCGCCGGGTAAGGTTCGCTGAAGTAGTCGCACATGATCTGGTTGAAGCGAGCGAAATTTGCCATATCGGTCAGAAATACGCCCAGTCGGACGATGTCGTGCAGGTCTCCCCCCGCCGCCTGGCAGACGGCTTTGAGGTTGCGAAACATCTGGTGCGTCTGCGCCTCGAATCCGTCGAGCAGATTGCCGTCTGCCGGATCAATACCGAGTTGTCCGGACAGAAAAACCATGTTGCCAGCCTGCACGGCCAACGAATAGGGGCCGACTGCCTGCGGGGCGTGCGGGCTTTGAATGATTGCCTTGTCCATAGCGCTTCCTGTGAAGTGTGGTTGAGATTCAGAACTGTCCGGTACGCAGCAAGACCAGCGTGCAGGCTTCCATCGGCTCGATGCCGGCTGCTTTCAGGCGGTCGTACTCGTTTGGATTCTCGGTGCCCGGGTTGAAAATCACCCGCTTCGGCTTGCATGCCACGATCTGCTCGAACAGTCCCTCCTGACGCTTAGGACCAACGTAAAGCGTGACTGTGTCGATGGTGCCTGGCACGTCGGCGAGGCTGCCATAGACTCTCCGGTTCATGACCGTTTCGATCGCTGGCGCGACCGGAATCGGGTTGTGTCCGAACTCCAGCAGCATCTTCATGGCCTTGTTCGAATAGCGTTCCTCGTTGTTGCTGGCACCAATGACGACGACGTTTTCCATATGCGTTCCTCTTTGAAGTGGGTCAGTGATCGCAGGCGTTCCCGCCAACCTTCAGTGTGCCTGAAAGACACTGCGTGACGAGCGCTTCCGGTGTGTCGACCGGCGCGCCGACGATAACCTCGATGCCGTGTTCGGCAAAGAGTGCCTGTGCGTGCTGGCCCATGCCGCCGGCGATGATCCGATTGACGCCGCGCTCGGCGAGCCAGGGCGGCAACAAGCCCGGCTGATGCGGTGGTGCCTCAACGTCCTCGCGGATCATCACGGACTTTCCTTCCGGGGCAACGTCGAGCAGGGCAAAGCTGGCGCAGTGGCCGAAATGAACGGCGAGTTTGCCTTCGGCAAGGGGAATGGCGAAACGCATGGTCAGGCTCCTTGAGTAAAAACGTGGTGGTTCATTGCAGGGCAAGTTCTTTCCAGATGGCGCG
>CAYUYI010000411.1:0-2651 GCA_964448995.1 uncultured Propionivibrio sp.
CGTGCCGGACACATCCGCAGTTATGTCCTGCGCCAAGGCCGCGTCTCGAACGCGCAGCAGCGTTACTACGACGACATGATGGCCCGGATCGGCGTGCCGTACGCGCCAGCCTTGCTCGATTTCGACGCGGTCTTCGGTCGTCGCGCGCCGCGCATTCTGGAAATCGGTTTCGGTATGGGCGAAACCTCGGCAACAATTGCTCAGGCCAACCCGCAGAACGATTATCTCGGCATCGAAGTGCATACGCCCGGCGTTGGCAGCCTGTGCAAGCTGGTCGCCGAAGGCAACATCGCCAATCAACGCATCGTCCAGCACGACGCGGTCGAAGTGCTGCGCGACATGATCGCGCCGGCGTCACTCGACGGCGTGCACATTTTCTTCCCCGACCCGTGGCCGAAGGCCCGCCACCACAAGCGCCGCCTGATCCAGCCGCCGCTCGTGGCAACGTTGGCGGCCCGGCTCAAGCCGGGTGGCTACCTGCATTGCGCGACCGACTGGGAACATTACGCCGAGCAGATGCTTGAGGTGCTTGCAGCCGAACCGCTGCTGGAAAACACCGCCGACGGTTTTGCGCCGCGCCCGGATTACCGGCCACTGACCAAGTTCGAACAGCGCGGCCTGCGCCTCGGGCACGGCGTGTGGGACGTGATTTTCCGGCGCAAGGCTGGATCACTGTAGGCGGAAAACGACTGGCAGAACCAGTTCGCGTTTGCCGGCACCGGTCAGTTGTCCCATCGCATAAGCCGCCTTGATGGCGGCGTTGTCGAGGATTCTGTGACCGCTGCTGGCGGCAATGTCCACTTCTTCGACTGCACCGTTCGCCGAAAGCCTGAGAATCAGGCGCACCTCGCCTTCGATCCCACGCGCGACGGCTTCCGGCGGATAAAAGAGATGTTTCGACAATTTTCGCTGCGCCGCCTGAATTTCATTTTTCGGCACCGGCTTGGGCGGAGGGGCGGACTTTGGCGGAACTGTGGCTGGTTTGGGCAGCAGCGCTTCTTTTGGCTTGGCCGACGCTTCTTCGTCCAGCGTGTTCTTCAGCAGCGGCTCCGCCGGCACCTCGGGCTTCGGCGGCAGGCGCAAGGTCGCCTGCAGTGGCGGCGGAGGCGGCGCTGCAGCAAGGCGCTTCAAGAGATCCGGCAGGAGCAGTACGCCGTGCAAGGCAAGCGAAAGCGCGATGGCAATAGAAAGGCGAAGCGGCATCTGGGCTGTATTTTCCTACAAAACCCGGCGTAAGATCGCGCCTTGTGGCAAAGCGAAAGGATGGATCGGATGTTTCGGTGGGCAACAATCGTGCGGTACGGTGTTTTTCTTCTGGTTCTGGCGGGCGAGATTGCCTGGGCGGCAACCCCTGACCCGGTGGAATTTGGCTGGGCGGTCGAAAGCAACCAGATCGAGCGGGTGCGGAAATGGCTGAACGAAGGGCTGGATCCCGAGTTCCAGGGCAATGAAATCGGTACAGGGCTGATGATCGCGGCCTGGAATGGCAATGTGCCGATGATGGCGCTCTTCGTCGAGCGCGGCGCCAATCCCCGACGCGCCAACCGCAATGGTGAGCAACCCCTGCAACTGGCCGCTTGGAACAACCACGTTGACGCCGTCGCCTGGTTGCTGGCGCACGGCGCCAATCTCAATCGCGACGGCAACTACTGGGGCGCACTGCATTACGCCGTGTTCAACGGGCACACCGACCTCGCCAAGCAATTGATTGCCCGTGGCGCCGAGGTCAACGCCAAGTCGCCCAACGGCTCGACACCATTGATGATGGCAGCGCGCGAAGGGCGCGAAGATCTGGCCAAGGTACTCCTGGAGTCGGGCGCCGACCCGAAGGCCAAAAACGACTGGGGTGACAATGCCCTGGCGCTGGCGATGCGCTACGACCATTATCGCTTGGGCAAGATGATTGCCTCTCCCGAGGAATTTGCCATCGCCGTCAAGGCGCCCAAGGAAACCTTCGGCGAAGCCGTGAAATCGGCCGCCGTGCCGAGCGAGATCGAACAGCTGCTACGGCAGATCCGCGAAGCCGAGGCGGAAAAACAGCCAACCGACGAATTGCGCAAGAAATTGATGGTGGCGATTGAAAACTTCCGTCGCTCCTCGGCGATTGTCGTCAATTCCCGGCGCCCGGCCCCGCTGCCCTACCAGCCACGCTCGATCGTGATCACCGCCAAACGTGGCGCACCCGGCGCCGAGCGGGCGCAGGTGGTGGTCGACGGCCAGGCCGCGACACCTGCCAGGAGCGCGCCGGGCAACATCACCATCAAGCCCAGCCAACCGTCGCCCCCCTCGGCTGGTCAGGTCGCGGAGTTGATGCGCCAGATCCGTCTTGCCGAAGCGCAAGGCCGCCCTGCCGAAGAACTGCGCAAGCAACTCTTCGAGACCGTCGAACAGATGAAACGGTGACCCCATTCCTTCAGACCGTCACGCATCCGCACGATTGCGCGGGAAGGCCTCGTTAAGACGCGTTTAAGGAAGCTCCTTTCTAATGCGAAGAACGGCTCGACCGAGCCGCTTACTTTGCATACGACAAAAGGAGAATTCCGATGAACCAATTACTCGCCGCCCTCGTTACTGTTCTCGTCACCGGAAACGCCGTTGCCGGCCCCACCTGCAACGTGCCCAAGGAAAAGTGGATGAACGAGTCCGATTTC
>CAYUYI010000412.1:0-2649 GCA_964448995.1 uncultured Propionivibrio sp.
TCGAGCCGTGAAAGCGATGCAATCAGGTCGGAAAATATCTCGCCCTGAATGATCACGTGGGCGTGAACGCGCTGCGCCGCGAGATCGCCATCGCCAGCCAGGATGGCTTCGATGATTCCAAGATGTTCATCACGCGAACTCCCGAGCCGACCCCGGCTGCGCAATTGGAGCCGACGATACGCGCCGAGCCGCCGATGCATGGCCGAGGTTTCCTCGCATAAGAAACCGTTGTGACTGGCCGCATAGATCGCCATGTGGAAACGTTCGTTCTCATAGTAGTAAGCATCCACGTCGCTGGCCTGGAACGCCTTTTCGCAGGCTGCCTGTGCCGCCTGTATCACGCGCATATCAGCTTCCGTGTGCCGTCTCGCCGCCAATCGCACGCTCATGGCCTCCAGCGCGGCCATGACCTCGAACATTTCGTAAATACGTTTGGGCGATGCCTCAGCCACGATGGCCCCCCGCCGCGGCCGAATTTCCACCAGTCCGGCAGAGGATAGCTGTATCAACGCCTCGCGCACCGGAGTCCGGGAAACGGAGAACTCGTTGGCGAGTTCGGTTTCGTCGAGGCGCGTTCCGGGCGGATACCCCCCCGTCACGATTCGCTCTTCAAGCGTTTCTTTCAGTTTTTCCGAAATTTTCGACTGGTTTTTGTCAGCGCGCATGGCTTTAATGAAATCACATAAACCGCCCATTGAAAATAGCCGCTTGACTTTGTATTCAAGTCTGCAATAAATTGTATACAAGAAACACTTTTAAGTACACAAACAAGACTAAACACTTGTTTGCTCATTCCGAACCCGAACTCATAGGCCCGAGAATGGCCTCCGTTCATTTACCCCGAGAGGAAAAGCGATGAAAGCACTGGAAGGAATCAAAGGTCTCGACCTGACCCGCGTCTTGGCCGGTCCGTATTGCGCGATGATGCTGGCCGACTTTGGCGCCAATGTCATCAAGATCGAGCCACCCAACGTTGGCGACGATTCACGCGCTTTCGGCCCCTTCGTCGGCAAGGAAAGCGCCTATTTCATGAGCCTGAACCGCAACAAGCGTTCGATCACGCTGAATTTCAAGCGCCCCGAAGAAGTGGAGCTGTTCCGTGAAATGGTCAAACAGGCCGACGTCGTGCTGGAAAACTACCGCCCGGGCACGATGGAAAAATTTGGCCTTGGCTACGACGAACTGAAGAAAATCAATCCGAAGCTCATCTATGCCGCCTGTTCAGGTTTCGGTCACAGTGGCCCATACATGCTCAAACCAGCCTATGACATCATCGTCCAAGCGATGGGCGGCATCATGAGCATCACCGGCCCGGAAGGCGGCGAACCGACTCGCGTTGGTGCTTCCGTCGGTGACATCATCGCCGGCATGTTTACCGCCTACGGCGTGATGGTGGCGCTCTTCCATCGCGAGCGAACCGGGGACGGTCAAAAGGTCGACGTCGGCATGCTCGACTGCCAATTGGCCGTGCTCGAAAACGCGATTTCCCGCTACACCACCTCAGGTATCGTGCCGAAACCCCTCGGCAACCGCCATCCGTCGATCACCCCGTTCGCCTCGTTCACTGCCAAGGACGGTCACATCATCGTCGGTGCCGGCAACGACCGCCTCTGGGAGAAGCTGTGCAACATCCTCGGATGCCCGGAACTGATCAAGGATCCTCGCTTCGACAACAACGGTAACCGCACCACCCATTCCGTCGAGCTGCAGCACATCCTGGACGGCATCTTCAAAGCTAAGACCATCGCCGAGTGGCTTGAACTGCTGGAGAAGGCCGAACTTCCTTGCGCACCGATCAATACGATCGACAAGATCATCAACGACCCGCACATCCAGGCACGCGAAATGATGATCGAACTCGAACACCCGGTCGCCGGGCACCTGAAGATGGCCGGCGTGCCGGTCAAGATGTCGGCGACTCCCGGCGCGGTGGAAAAACCGGCGCCGATGCTCGGGCAACACACTGCAGAAATCCTCAAGGAACTTTTCGGCTGGGACGAAGAAAAAACGCAGCGATTCTTTACTCAAAATTAACACTGATATAAAATCAATTAAAACAAACACCTCTTCCGATTCTCTAGCGGAAGAGGTGTTTTTTTGCAATTCGGGAAAGCCGCAAACTTCGGAAATCCACAATCAAAAAGGCCGAAAAAGGTATTGCGTTGGCTGAAGATACGACTAAAGTATCGCCTGCCGTATCGTGTCGGCGACCGTTCTTCGAAGCCCAGTAGCCACCGATGGTGCCGTATCGTAGTGACTATCCGAGCAATTCGGATTTGAGTGTTTTTTGCAACGCTTTTTAATTACAGGAAGGGTCGTATATGGACATTTCACTTGTTGCAATCATGTCTATCGTTGCGCTACTGATCGTTGTCGTGATCAGTTGCGTTAATGAGGACTTGAACGTTGGCTTCCTTTCAATAGGATTCGCCATCATCGTTGCCGGCGTTTGGGGTGGCACAACGGGCGCCAAGGTACTCGGCTATTTCCCGACCAGCCTGTTCATGATTCTTGTCGGCGTCACCTTCATGTTCGGCATGGCGCAGACCAACGGGACGATGGAAAAGCTGACCGCTTACGCGGTGCGGGCAACAGGCGGTAACGTTGCGCTGATGCCGCTCGTCGTCTTCCTGCTGACCACGATCATCA
>CAYUYI010000413.1:0-2646 GCA_964448995.1 uncultured Propionivibrio sp.
ATCTGCTGGTCGAGAAAGTTGATGACACGCTGGTCCTGCTTGATTCGGGCTGCATCTGCTGTACGGTCCGGGGCGACCTGTTGCGGGCATTGCAAGACCTGTTCATGCGCAGCCTGCGCCGCGAGATTCCGCCGGTATCGCGTGTCATCGTCGAGACGACCGGGCTGGCCGATCCGGCGCCCGTGGTCATGAGCATCCACGAGGAACCGTTCGTCGCCGAGCGTTTCCGTGGCGACGGCGTGATTGCCGCAGTGTCGGCGACGCACGGCTTCGAGCAGATCGGTGCGCATGCCGAGGCGCTCAAACAGGCGACGATGGCGGACCGCCTGCTGCTGACCAAGTGTGATGTTGCCTCGTCGGTGCAGATCGAGGAGCTCGCCGAGCATCTGCGCGAACTCAATCCGGGTGCGCGACAGATCCGGGTGTCGAACGGTGCGGTGGCAGTCGAAGCGGTGATTGGTGTCGGTCCGTTTTCCCCCGACAGCAAGCCGGCCGAAGTGACCGAGTGGCTGGCGGCGGAGCGGGTAAGGACGTTGCATCACCACCCTCATCACCATGACGTGAACCGCCACGACGACCATGTCGAAAGCTTTGTCCTGACATTCGATACACCGTTCGACTGGGCAGAATTCACCGAGGCCATCGACGTTCTGTTGCGCACCTGTGGCACGCGCATCCTGCGGGCCAAAGGTATCGTCAATGTGGTGGGTGATCCGCAGCCGCGCATCGTCCAGTGCGTCCAGCATGTGCGCTATCCGTCGGTCAGCTTGCCCGCATGGCCGGAAGATGGCCTTTATGCCGACCGGCGCAGCCGCCTGGTGTTCATCGTCAATGACCTGTCGCGCGAGATCGTGGTGAATGCCTTCCGGCTTTTCTGCCGGAAACCGGCCGCATGACCCGATGGTGAGCGGGATGGCGTGGTTTGGCAGAAGTTTAATGAACGCTTTGCGTCTGGACGGGTCAGAACGCATGAATCGCTCCGGGAGGATGCAGGTTGGCAATCTCCGTCTGGTGGTTGGTATGAGAAAAACCGGATGATGCCGGTGAGCGATCAATTTCACGACAAGGAACGCCGCCCATGAACTGCCCTATCGATGCGCATGCCTATGTGATCTTCGGTGCGACCGGAAACCTGGCCACCATCAAGTTGTTGCCCGCCTTGTATCAGCTTCACTGCCTCGGCTATCTGGGGCCGAATGTAAAGATTCTGGGCTGTGGGCGCAGTGCGCACGAGGCCGGCGAATGGCGTGAAAAGGTGCGCGCAACGCTGGTCGAGACGGGCGTCGGTGTCGACAAGCGGCTTGAGGATTTCATCGCCCGTCTCGATTATCTGCCGGGCAGTCTGCACGAGGATGACTTTTACCGGAAACTGGCGGCCTGGATCGGTGATGGAACTTGCGCCTGCAACGTGATTTTCTATCTTTCGATCAGTCCGGAACTCTATGTCCCAGTGACGATGGGCCTGGCCAGCAACGGTCTGCTGGAAGAGTCCAGCGGCTGGCGGCGAATGGTCATCGAGAAACCTTTCGGCCACGATCTGCAATCCGCGGTCGAACTGCAGAGCGAACTCAACAATCATCTGGACGAACGGCAGATTTACCGGATCGACCACTATGTCGGCAAGGAGTCGGTGCAGAACCTCCTCGTCCTGCGCTTCGCCAACCTGATTCTGGAACCGCTCTGGAACCGCCAGCACATCGATCATGTGCAGATCACCCATGCCGAAACGGTCGGGGTGGGGGCTCGGGCGAGTTACTACGACCGCAGCGGCGGGGCGACCCGCGACATGATCCAGAGCCACTTGCTGCAGGTGTTGGCGCTGCTGGCGATGGAGCCGCCCGTGTCGCTGGAAGCAGAATCCCTGCGCGACGAGAAGGTCAAGGTGCTGAAATCGATTCGCCCGATTGCCCTGTCCGACGGCTACGAGTTATCGAGTGCCGTCCGGGCGCAATATGCCGGTTACTTGCAGGAGGAGGGCGTGGCGGCGGGAAGCCACACCGAAACCTACGCCGCGCTCAAGCTCTACGTCGATAACTGGCGCTGGCGGGATGTGCCGTTCTATTTGCGTACCGGCAAGCGGCTCAAGGAATACCGGTCCATGGTCGCGGTGCGTTTCAAGGAACCGCCGATCCAGTTTTTCAAGGGAACGGCGGCGACGCCTGATCCGAACTGGCTGCTGATCGGTATCCAGCCCGACAATGCCGTGAAGCTCGAGATATCGGCCCGTTTGCCGGGCATGGAAACGCGTACGCGGCAGATTTCAATGGATGCGTCGGTCGGCAATCCCGGCGAGCGCAAGGCGGACGCCTATGAAAACCTGCTGCTGGACGTGATTCAGGGCAACCGATCCTTGTTCCTGCGTTATGACGAGGTGCGAGCGGCGTGGAACGTGATCGATCCGGTCATGCGTGCCTGGAGCGAGGACGAGCGTCCACCGCTCAAATATCAGGTCGGAAGCTGGGGGCCGAACGCCGCCAACCAGCTTTTCGGGCAGTCAGGGCGTCGCTGGCGTCACAACCTGAACTGCCAGAACGGTTTTGATGGCGATTGAGCGTTTTTCCGCAGTCAGCCGGATAAGCGGCCTTCTCGATAATCCTTGAGGGCCTGATAGATTTCCTGTTCGGTATTCATGACGAACGGGCCGTA
>CAYUYI010000414.1:0-2640 GCA_964448995.1 uncultured Propionivibrio sp.
CTGATCGGCAATTCCAACACCTACATCAAGCACGGCCTGATGATCACGCCGCGCGGCTACGCCAACAAATACGACGTCGCCGTCGGCAACAGCGCGGCGCGCGACGGTGAAAAACGCGGCGTCTCGCTGTCCTCTGGCCTCAATGGCTGGCTGGCTGCCGTGCATGCCAGCAAGAAGACGCCGGCCGAACTCGCCGCCGAATACCGCTTGCCGGAAGACTACATCCGCTCGGTGCTGGCCAATCCGCCAACCGACGACGGCGAAGACGATGCCGCGGACGCGGAATAACGCCAGCTAGTCGCGCTGAATTGTCATGACCGACGATACCCGCAACGACCGCCACCACGACCGCATGCAGCGCAAGAAGGCGGTCGTCGATCAGCGCATCGCTGAGGCCAAGACACGGAAAGGCGTGCTGCTGGTCAATACCGGCATCGGCAAGGGCAAGTCCTCGGCCGCGTTTGGCGTGGTCGCTCGGGCGCTCGGTAGCGGCATGAATGTCGCCGTCATTCAGTTCGTCAAGAACCGCTCCGATACGGGCGAAGAAGCTTTCTTTCGCCGCTGTTCCGACGTGCGCTGGCACGTCATGGGCGAAGGCTTCACCTGGGAAACGCAAGACCGCGAA
Source organism: uncultured Propionivibrio sp. (assembly GCA_964448995.1). Classification (GTDB taxonomy): domain Bacteria; phylum Pseudomonadota; class Gammaproteobacteria; order Burkholderiales; family Rhodocyclaceae; genus Propionivibrio. Next base: position 626 of record CAYUYI010000414.1, read on the forward strand.
CGCGATGCCGCCGCCGCACAGAAAGCTTGGGAACTGGCGCAAACCTACCTCGGCGACCCGGCCATCGACCTCGTCGTGCTCGACGAAATGACCTACGCCTTCAAGTACGGCTGGCTCGAACTCGACGCCGTGCTTACCGTGCTGCAAGCCCGGCCGGCGCAGCAGCACGTCATCATTACTGGGCGCGCCGCGCCGCAACCGCTGATGGACGCGGCCGACACCGTTACCGATATGGGTCTCGTCAAACACGCTTTCAAATCCGGCGTGGCGGCGATGCCGGGGATGGAGTACTGACTGTGGCAACCGTGTCCTGCCCGGCCCTGCTTTTCGCCGCGCCAGCCTCCGGCAGCGGCAAGACCAGCCTCGTGGCGGCGCTCGCCCGACTGCACGCGCGGCAGGGACGCCGGGTCAAAGTCTTCAAGTGCGGGCCGGATTTCCTCGACCCGCAGATTCACGCGATGGCCAGCGGCCAGCCCTGCGACAACTTCGATCTCTGGATTTGCGGCGAGGACGATATCCGCGCCCGTTTGGCCAAAGCCGCGCAAGAGAACGACCTGATTCTCGTCGAAGGCGTCATGGGCCTCTTTGACGGCCAGCCGAGCAGCGCCGATATTGCCGAACGCTTCGGGCTGCCGGTGCTGGCGGTCATCGACGCCCGCGCCATGGCGCAAACCTTTGGCGCCGTCGCTTACGGACTCGCGCATTACCGGCCCGGCCTGCCGTTTCATGGCGTCTTTGCCAATCGCGTTGGCAGCGCGCATCACGCCGGCCTGCTGCAGGGTGCGCTGCCCGAGGGCGTCGCCTGGCGCGGTTTTCTGCCTCGGCAGGATGCGGCCTCGCTACCCAGTCGCCATCTGGGCTTGCTGCCTGCCGCCGAGATCGACGACCTGCTGGCACGCATCGACCTGCTCGCCGATGCGCTGGAAAGCACGCCGCTGGCCGAACTGCCGCCGCCTGTCACGTTCGAGATTCCCGCACCGACCACGCCGCCGCGTCTGCTCGCTGGGCGACGCATCGCCATCGCTCGCGATGCCGCGTTCTGCTTCATCTACCCGGCCAACCTCGAGCAGTTGCAAGCCCTGGGCGCCGACCTCGTGTTCTTCTCGCCGCTGGCCGGCGATCCAATACCGTCCTGCGATGCCGTCTGGCTGCCCGGCGGCTATCCCGAACTCCATGCCGTGCAACTCGCGGCACGCGGTGATCTGGCGACACAACTCAAAGCGCATGTCGACGCCGGCAAGCCGCTACTCGCCGAATGCGGCGGCATGATGGCGCTGTTCGAGACGCTGGTCGATCTCGACGGCAACAGCCATCCGATGTTTAGCCTGTTGCCGGGCAGGACGGTCATGGGCAAGCGCCTCGCCGCACTTGGCTCGCAACGCGTCGACCTGCCCGAAGGCACACTGCGCGGACATGCGTTTCACCATTCGCAGTGCGAAACCGAATTAGCCGCGCTGGCGCGGGCCGAACGCGCCGACGGCCGGCCCGGCGAGCCGGTGTGGCGCTGCGCACGACTGACCGCGTCGTATTTCCATTTCTATTTCCCGTCCAACGCGGCAGCCACTGCAGCACTGTTCCTGCCATGAACGATCACCGCTATTCCGAACCGGAAATCGACGCCCTCTGGCGCGTATTGCGCGAGCGGCGCGACATGCGCCATTTCGTGACTGGCCAGCCGTTGCCTGACGGTTGCCTCGAACGGCTGATTGACGCCGCCCACCTTGCCCCCTCGGTCGGGTACATGCAGCCTTGGCGCTTTCTGCGCATCACCGATCCGGCTCTCCGCCGGGGCATCCAGACGCTGGTCGAAGCTGAACGGCTGAAGACGGCCGATGCGCTGCCGTCCCGGCGCGAAGAGTTTCTCGGCGTCAAGATCGAAGGGCTCGCGGACTGTGCCGAAGTCCTCGTGGTCATCCTGATGCCCGGGCGCGACAAACATATCGTCGGCCGGCGCACGCTTCCGCAGATGGATATCGCGTCCGTTGGCTGCGCCATCCAGAACATGTGGCTGGCAG
>CAYUYI010000415.1:0-2635 GCA_964448995.1 uncultured Propionivibrio sp.
CCTCGTCGCGATCGGTTCAAACCTTTCCGCCCTGCTGATCCTGATTGCCAACGCCTGGATGCAGAACCCGGTCGGCGCCGACTTCAATCCAGTCACAATGCGCATGGAGATGACCAGTTTCTGGGACATCGTTTTCAATCCGGTCGCCCAATCGAAATTTGTTCACACGCTCAGTGCCGGATATGTCACCGGTTCGGTCTTTGTCCTCGGGATCAGCGCCTGGTATCTGCTCCGCAAGCGCGATTGCGAATTCGCCCGCCGCTCTTTCCGCATTGCCGCCTCGTTTGGTCTGGCTTCAGCACTCTCGGTCATCGTTCTGGGCGACGAATCCGGCTACACCGCCGCGGAAACCCAGGAAACCAAGCTGGCCGCCATGGAGGCGATGTGGAAAACGGAGCCTGCCCCCGCCGGTCTGACCCTCTTCGGTTTCCCAGACGAAAAAACGCGGACCACCCGGATGGAAATCCATATACCTTATGTAATGGGGCTGATCGGGACACGCTCAACCGACAAAGTCATTCCGGGTATCGAGGAACTGGAAACCCGCATCGCCAAACGCATCGACACGGGGATCGTTGCGGTCAAGACACTGGAGCGACTGCGCAAGGACCCGAAGAATCCAAAAACCCTCGCAGAATTCGACGCCGTCAAGGCAGATCTCGGATACGGACTGCTGCTTAAGAAATACACCACCGATGTCAGTCAAGCCACGCCGGAAATGAAGGCGAAAGCGATCGACGATGCGATTCCCCACGTTCCTTCTCTGTTCTGGTCATTCCGCCTGATGGTGGGCCTCTCGATCTCTTTCCTGGCGCTGTTTGCCGCGGCATTCTATTTCTCCGCCCGCAACCAGCTTTCCCGACCTTGGCTGCTGAAATGGGCGCTGTGGTCCATCCCCTTGCCCTGGATCGCCTGCGAGCTTGGCTGGTTCGTCGCCGAGTACGGGCGACAACCCTGGACCATTCACGGGGTGTTGCCGACGCACCTCTCCACGTCGGCACTCAGTCCGGACAGCCTGATCTTCTCGCTGTCCGGCTTCCTGATTTTCTATTCCCTTCTACTGGTCGCTGAACTCTACCTGATGTTCAAGTACGCCCGTCTCGGCCCCTCCAGCCTGGGAACGGGGTACTACCATTTTGAAAACGGCGGCCATCCCGCCATCGCCTGCGGGGAGACGAAAAATGCTTGATTACGCCACGCTGAAGGTGGTTTGGTGGGTTCTGGTCGGCGTTCTGCTGTTCGGATTCGCCGTCATGGACGGACACGACATGGGCGTCGGCAGCCTGCTGCCATTTCTGGGCAAGAACGACGATGAACGACGCGCCATCATCAATTCCGTCGGCCCGCACTGGGAAGGCAACCAAGTCTGGTTCGTCACGGCCGGTGGAGCTTTGTTCGCCGCCTGGCCACTCGTATATGCCACGGTTTTTTCTGGTTTTTACTACGCCATGCTGGCTGTTCTCTGGGCGCTGTTTTTCCGCCCTGTCGGCTTTGACTATCGCAGCAAGGTCGCCGACGTGCGCTGGCGAACTGCCTGGGACTGGGGAATTTTCGTCGGCAGCGCGGTTCCTGCACTGGTATTTGGCGTCGCCTTTGGCAACATCATTCTGGGCGTCCCGTTTCACTTTGAGGAATCGATGCTGCCTGTGTACTCGGGCAGTTTCTGGGCACTGTTCAGCCCGTTCGCCGTGCTCGCCGGTATCGTGAGTCTGAGTATGCTTGTGTTCCATGGCGCCAATTACCTCATCCTGCGTACCGATGGTGACATTCAGCACCGCGCCCGTCGTGCGGCACTCCTGGCCGGCTTCGTAATGCTGGTCGGCTTTGCGGCTGGCGGGTTCTTTGTCGCAGAAATGCCAGGTTTCGTGGTCACCTCATCGCTGGACTACGGCGCATCACTCAATCCGCTCGACAAAACCGTGATTCGACAGTCTGGCGCCTGGCTGTCGAATTTCCGCGAATACGCCGGACTGAGCGCCTTTCCCTTGCTTGGTTTTGTTGGCGGCGGGCTGGGCCTGATCTTCGCCCACTACAAACGCGGCGGGCTGGCTTTTGTCAGCAGCGCAATCGCCGAACTGGGCATCATCGGAACCGCCGGCATCGCGCTCTTTCCATTTGTTCTGCCGTCGAGCTCCGACCCGCGAAGCAGCCTGACGGTGTGGGATTGCGTTTCGAGTCAGCGCACCCTAGGCATCATGTTCTGGGTCGCTCTGATCATGACACCGATCATCGTCGCCTACACCGGCTGGGCCTACCGGGTCATGCGCGGCAAGATCACAGTGGACTTCATCAAGGCCAACGACCATTCAACCTATTGAAAAAAAGGACACGTCATGTGGTACTTCACCTGGATGCTCGGCCTTGGATTTGCCGTCCTGTTTGCCATCGTCAACGCACTCTGGCTGGAATCCCAGGAAGGTTATGAGAAGCCCGACGACCACCGTTAATGCTCTACCTTCTCCTACCGGGGAAAACCCGCGGCTTGCCGACGGGGTTCCGGGGTTCCGACAGACATCTCAGACCAGCCCAACCTGCAGCATCAGCCCCTACGGAAATACACTTCTCGTCGGGTTGTCCAGCATGAATCGACTGCGGGTTCTGTACGCCTTGCAACACGGAGAATTGTGCGTAAATG
>CAYUYI010000416.1:0-2629 GCA_964448995.1 uncultured Propionivibrio sp.
GGGCCGGGTGACGATTGTGCGTTGCTCGCGCCATCGCCCGGCATGGAATTGGCGATTACCACCGACATGCTGGTGTCCGGTACGCATTTCCTGCCCGATACCGATCCGCATCAACTCGGCTGGAAAACGCTGGCGGTCAATGTCTCCGATCTCGCTGCAATGGGCGCCAAACCTCGCTGGGTATTGCTTGCCGGCAGTCTGCCGCAGGCGGATGAGGTCTGGATCGCAGCTTTTGCCGAGGGGTTGTTCGCCTGCGCCAAGCGTTATGGCGTCGATCTCGTTGGTGGTGACACGACGCGTGGGCCGCTGAATCTGTGCATCACCGCGCTCGGCGAGGTGCCTGCCGGGGAGGCCCTGCGCCGCGATGGTGCCCAGGATGGCGATGACCTCTGGGTGTCCGGGCAGCCAGGGCTGGCCGCACTCGGACTGGCCCATCTGCAAGGGCGTACGTCCCTTCCCGATTCCCTGGCCGTGCGCTGCGTGAGCGCTCTGCAGCGGCCGTTGCCTCGTGTCGAACTGGGGCTGGCCTTGCGTGAGCGCGCGCTGGCGACCTCGGCCATCGACGTGTCGGACGGGGTGCTGGCCGATATCGGCCACATTGCGGAACGTTCGCGCCTCGATCTTGAGGTCAGCGAGGGGACGCTGCCGTGCCTGCCGGTGGGCGCCGATCCTGTGCTGGCACGTGATTGTCAGTTGACGGGCGGCGACGACTACGAACTGGCTTTCACCGCTTCGTCGGACAAGCGTGCCGAACTGGCTGCGCTGGCGGTCCGGCTTGATCTGCCGCTATGGCGTATCGGACGGGCGGTTGCAGGAGAGGGGCGCGTTCGTCTGCTGGATGCAGACGGTCGGCCGGTCACGCTCAAACACAAAGGATTCGATCATTTTGGTCAAGATCAAGGTCAGTAAGGCGCCTCCGCTGCGCTTTCTTTTCACCCATCCGGCACATTTCATCGCCTGCGGTTTCGGCAGTGGTTTGTCGCCGTTTGCGCCAGGGACGGTCGGAACCGTCGTTGCTTGGGCGACCTTTTTCCCCATCCGGGCTTGGTTTGGCGACATCGAGTTGGCGATTTTCCTGATGCTCTGTTTTGTCGGTGGCGTACTCGCCGTTCACAAGACCGGTTTGGATCTCGGCGTGACCGATCACGGCAGCATCGTCTGGGACGAGATCGTACCGTTCTGGCTCGTACTGTTCTTCTGTCCTTCAGGTTGGTTGTGGCAGAGCGCGGCATTTTTGCTCTTCCGCGTCTTCGATATCATCAAGCCCCAGCCGGCGCGTTATTTTGACGAGCAGGTCAAGAACGGCTTCGGCGTGATGACTGACGATTTGTTTGCGGCGCTTTACGCGGTGCTGGTATTGGCGCTGGCGAGATTTTTCCTGTCATGAACGTTCCCGATCAAGCGACATTGGAGCGACTGGCGGGACGTGTCGGTGCGCTGCTGCTTGCCAGTGGGGAGAAACTGGCGGTCGCCGAATCCTGTACCGGCGGCTGGGTTGCCCAGTGCCTGACGGCGATTGCCGGCAGTTCAGATTGGTTCGAACGTGGCTTCGTCACCTATTCGAATGAGGCCAAACAAGAAATGCTTGGCGTGTCCAGCGAAACGCTGCGGTGTCACGGGGCGGTCAGCGAAGCGACGGCAGTAGCGATGGCGACCGGGGCGCTGACCCATAGCCGGGCTGACTGGGCGCTGGCCATTACGGGGATCGCCGGACCCGGCGGGGGGTCGCCGGAAAAACCGGTGGGGATGGTCTGCTTTTCGTGGGCGGGTCGAGACGGAACGCTCGCTGTCGAGACGTGTCACTTTGCGGGAGGGCGTGAATCGGTCCGCGCACAGTCGGTCGTCCATGCGCTTGACGGCGTGTTGCGTCACGCGGGCGTCAGCGCTGCGTAATATCTTTTTGCACAATACTGTATATAATCACAGTATCCGCTTCCGGATAGCTCGGTTTCCGCCATCGGCGAACATGAGATAATTGACGCCAACCAGAACAGAGGACACGCAATGGACGACAACAAGGCAAAAGCACTGGCCGCCGCATTGGCCCAGATCGAAAAGCAGTTCGGCAAAGGCTCGATCATGAAAATGGGCGAGGGGAGCGTCGAGAAGGATTTGCAGGTTGTCTCGACCGGTTCGCTCGGCCTGGACATCGCGCTCGGCGTCGGCGGTTTGCCGCGTGGCCGCGTGGTTGAGATTTACGGACCGGAGTCGTCCGGTAAGACGACGCTGACGCTGCAGGTCGTCGCCGAAATGCAAAAAATGGGTGGCACGGCAGCGTTTATCGACGCCGAGCACGCGCTCGATCCATCCTACGCCCAGAAACTGGGCGTCAAGCTTGACGATCTGCTGATTTCGCAGCCGGACACCGGCGAACAGGCGCTCGAAATCGCTGACATGCTGGTTCGTTCGGGCAGCGTCGACGTCGTTGTTATCGACTCGGTCGCCGCACTCGTGCCGAAGGCCGAAATCGAGGGCGAAATGGGCGATTCGCTGCCCGGTTTGCACGCCCGTCTGATGAGCCAAGCGTTGCGCAAGTTGACGGCGAACATCAATCGCACCAATACCCTGGTAATTTTCATCAACCAGATCCGCATGAAGATCGGCGTCATGTTCGGCAGTCCGGAAACGA
>CAYUYI010000417.1:0-2622 GCA_964448995.1 uncultured Propionivibrio sp.
CGGCTGCCAGAATGTCGGGAGGGGCCTTGCGGAAGCGGCCCTTGCCTTTGCGGTGAAAGTAGATCGGCGCTGAATGCAGGGCCAGCAGGAGCGCAACCGCTTCGACCGCTGTGGCTTTGTGTCCGAAATAGTCGTCGGCAAAATCAGAAAAAAGAAATTCACCATCGCCCGCGCACTCCCAGAGGAATTCCGTCTCGATGTCTTCGGCGGTTTTCTCCGCCCGACTCAACAATTCGTTCGGCGAGGGTTCCTTGTAGCGCAGCAGAATATTCGCCGACTTGATCTTGGCGCGCTTGCCGGTGGCTGTCTCGACCTGAAGCGAATTGTCGTTGTCGGTCAGGATCGTGGCGGTTTTGAAGGCGCCGTCTTCTTCAAACAATACGTACATCGGCGGGATTATAGACCGCAAAATTCAAAGAGTTGCGGCAACATTTCGGAGAATCGAGAGAAGCCATGGTTGCCGCCCTCGAAGACCGCTTGCCGGCAACCGGCGTAGCGTTGCACAGCGTCGCGGTAATCAAGCACTTCATCGCCGGTTTCAACCATCAGGAAGTAGCGATCGGGGGTGATCTGTGGTGCCTCGAGCGCGCGCAGTTGGGCGATGTGCGCCTGGGTAAATTCAAATTCTTCACCCGTGTAGAGGTTGCTTTGTCTGCCAAGATACTGTTGTAACGAGAGTGGCGCGACCACTGCCGGATTGATCAATACGGCACGTAACGAGTGTTTTTCTGCCAGCCAGGTTGCGTAGTAGCCGCCGAGGGAACTGCCGACGAGCGTCAACGAATCAGGGCGGCTTTCAATGAGGGCTTCAGCTTGGGCGATCGCTTCAAAGGGAACGGGCGAAAGCGCCGGACAGATGAGCCGCTCGCCCTGTCCGCGGGCGTCAAGCGCATCCGCCAGTTGGCGCGCCTTCAACGAAGCTGGCGATGAGGCGAAACCGTGCAGGTAGAGAATCGATGGAATCATGCGGTCCACGCGATCAGGTCGAATTGCCAGGTGAGCAGCACGACAATGCCGAAAGCGATGCGGTACCAGGCGAAAGGGGTGAAATCGTGGTGAGAAATAAATCGTAGCAACCAGCGTACGCACAAAAATGCGGAGATGAAGGCGGAGACGAAGCCGACGATCCACAAGCCGATATCGTCCAACGAAAGTAGTGCGCGTTCCTTGTAGAGTTGGTAAAGGGTCGCGCCGATCAGCGTCGGGATGGCCAAAAAGAACGAAAACTCCGCGGCGGCACGACGCGACAGACCGAAGAACAGGCCGCCGATGATTGTCGCGCCGGAACGCGAAGTGCCCGGGATCAATGCCAAGGCCTGAGCCAGGCCGAGTTTTAGTGCGTCGATGACGGTGAGTTCGTCGACTGAGTCAATGCGAATCTTGTGCTCGCGGCGTTCGGCCCAGAGGATGAACAGCGCGCCGACGATGAAAGCCAGTGCCACCGGCAGCGGTTTGAAGAGGTAAGCCTCGATCGTTTTCTTGAACAGCAAACCGAGTACGGCCAACGGGAGAAACGCGACCGTAATGTTGAGCGCGAAGCGCTGGGCGGTGCGTTCGCGTGGCAGGCCGAGCAACACACTGATGAGTTTGTTGCGGTACTCCCAGCAGACGGCGAGGATGGCGCCTGACTGAATGACAATTTCGAACAGTTTGCCGCGTGCGTCGTTGAAGTCGAGTAGATCGCCGGCCAGAATCAGGTGTCCGGTCGACGAAACCGGCAAGAACTCGGTCAGTCCTTCGACAATCCCGAGGATCAGTGCTTTGATCAGCAGAAGAACATCCACAACGCGGCTTTCAGAAAAAACGAAATTCTAGCAGGCAGTGTGCCTGTAATAGGATGAGTTTTCTGCGGAAAACCGAACTTGATATTCGGCATTTCGCTATGCGAAAATGCGCGACCCTTTACTTAGGGGGTAAAAAAGGGCTCGTCTGCGCCGGCTTCAGCAAGAGCGCTTGCCGCTGGATGTCGAGTTGGTCTTGATAACCCCAAATTTTTGTCAGGAGAGTGTCAATGAGTGCTGCCGAAACGCAGAAAGTCAAAATCTCGGTCGCCAACCCGACCGCGCTGGGCCTGTTCGGTCTGGCGATGGTGACATTTGTCGCCGCATCGCAAAAGCTGGGGCTCACCACCGGCCTGTCGTTCGTCATCGTTTACGCGATTTTTCTGGGGGCGACGGCTCAGTTGATCGCCTGCATTCTCGACTTCTTTCATGAAAACATCTGGGGGGGCACGGTGTTCGGTGCCTACGCCTTCTTCTGGTATGCCGTGGCGACGGCTTGGATGATGAAAATGGGCGTTTTTGGGCCGGAGTTGGCCGCTGCCTGTGACGTCAAGCAACTGGGGTTCGCTTTCCTTGGCTACCTGATCTTCTCGGTGTTCATGACATTGGGCGCGATGGAGGTGAGCAAGCTGATCTTCATCATCATGGTGGTCATCGACATCCTGCTGGCTGCGCTGGCGCTGAACGCGCTTGGCGTCGCACCGCACACCACGCACATGATCGGTGCCTGGGCGGAAATGGTCACCTCGCTGCTGTCGTTCTATGCGTGTGCTGCCGTCGTGCTCAATACCTTCTTTGGCAAGGTGTTCCTGCCGGTTGGCAAGCCCTTCGGTATCTTCAA
>CAYUYI010000418.1:0-2602 GCA_964448995.1 uncultured Propionivibrio sp.
CGTCGTGAGCGATTGATTGCGTGGGCCAGGCGTTCCTCGAAAAGCAGGCGGTTATGGAGCCCGGTCAGGGCGTCGTGGAAGGCCAGGTATCTGATTCGCGCTTCTTTTTCGTGTGCCTCCGTAATGTTGCGGAATACGGAGACGTAATGGCTGACGCGACCATCGTTTTCCTGAATCGCAATCACGGTCATCCACAGAATGTAGACTTCGCCATTCTTGTGGCGGTTCATGATTTCTCCGGACCAGCGCCGGTCGCGGATCAGGTCGGCCCACATCTTGCGGAAGAAATCCGGTGAGTGATGCTCCGACTTGAGCAGTGACGGCTGCTTCCCCAGTACGTCGGCTTCGGAATAGCCCGTGATTGCCGTGAACGCCGGATTGATCGCCTCGATCCGTCCGTTGGCATCGGTCACCAGAACGCCTTCTTCCGCGACTTTCAAGATCCGGTCCGACAGCCTGAGTTGATCATTGATTCGCCGCAACTCGTCTTCGATGGCGAGGCGCTCGGTGACGACGGCGCGGGTGGTTGCCCGACGCATGAAGACGTTGGCGACGACGGCGATGCTTGCCGTGACGATGATGGTGATCGCGTGGGATTCCCATGCAGACAGGGCGCCACCGGAAAATAATTCCTTGGCGGCCTCGTAAGCCGTCATGGCAATCGCGGCAACGGCGAATGTCGTGCAATAGGATTGGAGAGGCCAGTGCTTCATGGTGGTGATGTCTGTTTGATGGTTCTGCGATTCGACATTGCCTCATTGTATTGATTCTTTCCGATGAAACATAAAGATACCGTTCGCAGGTCCGGAAAAAATGTTTCGCCACCGGTTGACAAATTAGAATGTGCTAATATAATGAAAGTGTGTCGTTACAAGGAGGTTCATCATGCTGCGCTTTGACATCGCCCCGGTTGATTCCAATGCCTATCGCTTCGTGGCAACGGCGAGTTTTGCCGTGGCTGCGTTGTATCTGTTTACGCCTTACAAGTGGGTGTCGCTGATTCTCGCGATCGGCGGTTTTGTGCGTGGCTTTATCTCGCCGCACAAATGCCCGTCCTACAAGCTGTTTGAGAAGTTGACTGCTCGCCTCGGCTGGGTCAAGAAGGTTAATGCCGGCTCGAAAATGTTCGCCGACAAGATCGCCGCGGTCGCCGGAACAGCCATGGTCGTCACCTGGCTGCTGGGTTCGAGCGTCGGGAATATTCCGGCCACTGCAATCCTGATTTTTGCCTTCCTCGATCTGTCGACGGGATTCTGCGCGGCTTGCTGGGCCTATGCGGCCTGGTACCGGGTTCACGGCGCGTAAGCCAAGATGGCCGGGCGATCCGTTTCGCCCGGTTGCTGCGCCGCCTGAATCTGCCATCGTCTTTGTGGCAGAATGCTCCATTCAAGGAGCATGGCTGACGGGGTGGCGATGGGGGCGCAGACAAAAGGCGAAGCGCAGCAGCGAGTCGATGAGATTCGCACGTTTCAGCGTGAATTGGGGCGACTGAGCGAAGCGGGCATTCTGGCCTTATCGCCGGCACAGTCCGAAGCCATCCGCGCCCATCACGACGCCCTGCTGGCGGGGTACGCCAAAGCCTACGACATCGATGCCGATTTTCGGTCCAAGCAACTCTCCCTCGGCATGCGCGTGGCCTCTTTTCTCGGTGCGCTGGCACTCGCGGCAAGCGTGCTGTTCCTTTTCTACCAATTTTGGGGCAATCTCGGCACGGCCTGGCAGATCGGTCTGCTGCTCGGGGCGGCCATCGCCAGCTTCCTGGCAACGCTATGGGTACAGGCGCGCGACAGTTCCGGCTATTTCACCAAGCTGATTGCCCTGCTGGCGTTTGCTTGCTTCGTGCTCAATATCGCCATGCTTGGGCAAATCTTCAACATTACGCCATCCGACAAGGCGTTGCTGCCGTGGGCCGCGCTGGCCTTCCTGCTGGCGTATCGGTGCGATCTGCGCCTGTTGCTGGCGGCCGGCATTCTTTGCGTCATGGCGTATTTCTCGGCCCGGGTCGGTGAATGGCACGGTGTCTATTGGCTTCACTTCGGTACGCGCCCGGAGAATTTTTTCCCGGCGGCGATAACTTTCTTCTTCCTGCCGTCACTGATTCACCGTGAACATTTTCGGGAATTCCTGCCGATCTATCGAACGTTCGGGCTGTTGGCGTTGCTCTTGCCCATCCTGATCCTGTCGCATTGGGGGGCGGGCAGCTACCTCGACTTTGACCGCAAGCTGATCGAAGGTGGTTATCAGGTTGCCGGCTTCGCACTCAGTGCCGCGACCATCGCGTTGGGCGTGCGGCATGGCTGGCCGGAGACCATCAATACCGGGATCACCTTTTTTGTCATCTTTCTCTACACGAAAATTTATGACTGGTGCTGGGCGATCATGCCGAAATACCTGTTCTTCCTCGTGGTTGGACTGGTGGCGGTGCTCGTCTTGCTGATTCTCAAGCGCGTCCGCCATGCGATGGCGGGCATCGGCGACGACAAGCGGGAAGGAGCGATGCAATGATCGCCTGGACACGCCGCCACACGCTGATCGCCGGCCTTGGGTTGATCCTGGGCGTCAATGCCATCGTCTTGGGCGGTGTGGCGTACAACCGCAGTGG
>CAYUYI010000419.1:0-2597 GCA_964448995.1 uncultured Propionivibrio sp.
CCGGCACCGCGGCCCATGCCGCCAGCGGCGCGAATTTCGCGTTCGGTGCCGAGGCGGGCGGCCAGTGCCGACTGTAGCTGGCCGTGCGGCGCACTGGAGGTCGCTTGGTCGGCGCCGATCGCCAAAATGCGCAGGTCATCCGACTGGAGTGCGGCCAGCGCGGCAGGCCGGCGTTGCGGGTCTTCGGCTTCCAGGACGCGAATGATCTCGGCGATGCGGTCGAGCAGATGCTGTCCGCGTGTTTGAGAAACGACCGCCGCCCGTTCATCCCAATGCAACCACAGACTGATCGCCTGAGTACCGAACAGGCCGAGCGCGAGAATCAGCGCCATGCGCGCGAACAGACTGGGCTGCATGCGGCTCAGGCGCATGTGCCACGCCCTTCAACGGTGCTGGCGAGCACGTAACCTTCGCCACGCACGGTTTTGATCAGTTGCGGCTCGCGGCTGTCGTCGCGCAGGCGCTGGCGCAGTCGGCTGATCTGGACGTCGATGGCGCGGTCGTAAGCGTCTGCTTCACGGCCGTGGATCATCTCGGTCAGTTGGTCGCGGTTGAGCACACGATTGGGGTGTTCGAGCAGGATGCGCAGCAGGCGAAATTCGCCGCCGGATAGCGGTGTCACGACGCCATCCGGCGCAGTCAGGACGCGCGTTGCCGTGTCGAGGCACCAGCCGGCGAAACTGAGGCAGCGCGTGGATTCGGGACGCAGATTGGGCGGCAGGGCGCGCGTGCGCCGCAGGATGGTCTTGATGCGCGCCAGGAGTTCGCGCGGATTGAAGGGCTTCACCAGATAGTCATCGGCGCCCATTTCGATACCGACGATGCGGTCGGCGTCCTCGCCGCGGGCGGTGAGCATCATGACCGGAATGGCTGCCGTTGGCGTGCGGGCGCGCAGGTCGCGGCAGAGCGTGAGTCCGTCGGTGTCGGGAAGCATCAGGTCGAGCACGATCAGATCGACGGCATGGCGCTCAAGGGCGTGCCACATTTCTCGCCCGTCACGAGCCGGAATGGCGGTGAGGCCGTTCCGCGCAAGGTAGTCCACGAGCAAGCGGCGGATTTCCTGATCGTCGTCGACGATCAGGATGGTGTCGGGTTTTTCCATCGGAATTCTTCGTAAATTCGTTACTTGGATTTAACGACAACTTTCTGGAATCCGAAAGAATTTTTGTAACGTACTGTTGCAGAACGATGGGTTGCAATCCAGCGATGCAACTTGGGCTTGCCCTGCAACACGCGATTGACGTCTTTGGACTTGAATTAAGGTCGTGGACGAAGGCATTGCCGACGCCCGGTGTTCAATTGGAAAAGGAGATCATCATGAAAGCGATTTTATCGTTCAAGCGCGTGGCATTGGCAGGCGTAATTGGTGCCGTCCTAGCATGGCCGGTGCTAGCCCAGCCAGGGCCAAGCGGACCCAGTGTGCAGGGCGAAGCGTCGTGTGTCACCAACTGCGGTCCCGGTATGATGGGCGGGCAGCGCAAAGGTGGCAGCAGCGGACCGGGCATGCGTTTCAGTCAGCGCAATACGGCGGGCTGGAACCTGATGACCGCCGAAGAACGTAACGCGCATCGGGAAAAAATGATGGCGGTGAAATCTTACGATGAATGCAAATCCGTTCAGGTTGCGCAGCACTCTGCAATGGAAGCGCGTGCCAAGGAAAAAGGTGTCAGTCTGCCGCAACCGCGTTCCAATGGCTGTGACCGGATGAAAGCGCGGGGCATGTTCAAGTAGGTGTTCGCCGAGGTCGGTGGTGTCGTTGATGCTGCCGACCGGTTGCTTTTCGTGTGACTTGATTTAACTCAATTTATCAAGTTGTTGCAGCGGTAATCTCGAATAGGTATTATCTGCGGCTATCGGTATCACATTCATAACGATTATTACCGGTTATCCGAGATTCGATGACGCTAGAGCTGACTGCGCGGAGCAAACCCAAGGTCTACCTGATCGATGATGATCCGGTGGTGACTTTTCTGCTGGTCGATTTGGTCGAATCGGTCAATCTCCCGCACCAGGTTTTTGAAAGTGCGGTCAAGTTTCTCGATCAGGATCTGGCTGGCGTCGAAGGTTGCATCGTCAGCGATTTGCGTATGCCCGGCATGAGTGGTCTGGAACTCCAGGACGAACTGCACGAGCGTGGGATCAATCTGCCGATGATCTTCGTTTCCGCTTATGCCGAGGTTCAGTCGGTAGTACGTGCAATGCGCGGCGGGGCACTCGATTTTTTCCAGAAACCGTTTTCCTCGCAGCAACTGATCGAACGCATCCAGGATGGCTTGCGCATCGATCGCGAGCGGGCCGAACTGCAGGCTCGCAACCGCCGCATGGGTGAGCGGATTGCCTTGCTGACGCCGCGCGAAAAGGAAGTGCTGCAGGGAATCTTCGAAGGCAAACTGACCAAGGTGATTGCTGAAGAACTCGGTATCAGCACCCGCACAGCCGAAACGTACCGTCAGCTGATCATGCAGAAACTCCAGGCCGGTTCGATCGCCGAACTGGTTCGCATCGTCATCGAGGCCATGCCACCCGGACAGCACGCGCTCGCCCACGCGCAGTAATTACATCGATTACATTGCTCCCGCAGGCGCTGCAAATACGTT
>CAYUYI010000420.1:0-2596 GCA_964448995.1 uncultured Propionivibrio sp.
TAGCGATGAGGAAGATGTTTTATAATCTCATTAATATCCATACTAATCAATCCATTGAATCTGTTTTTTCAAGTTTTTTCTCAAGTTCTGAAACCCGCTCCGCGAGCTTTGACAACCGCTTGATCTGCATTGCGTTACGAAGCCAGTCTGCATGCGTCTCCATTGGATAGACGCTTGTATAGACACCAGGTTGGGACAAATTCTTGGCCACGAGTGTGCCGGCGGAGACATGCACATCGTCGCCGATATTGAGATGCCCGGAGATCATCCCTGCGCCTCCGACCGTGCAGCGCTTGCCAAAAGTCGTACTGCCAGCGACGCCGACGCATCCGGCCATCGCAGAATGATCACCAATCCGCACGTTGTGAGCAATCTGGATCTGGTTGTCAAGCTTGACACCGTGACCGATGACCGTATCGTCAAGCGCTCCACGGTCAATGGATGTGTTGGCACCAATCTCGACGTCATCACCGATCACCACCCGTCCGATTTGCGGAATCTTGATCCAGCGTTCGCCTTCCTTGGCGAAACCGAAGCCGTCACTTCCGATGACCGCACCAGCGTGAATAATAGCCCTGGCACCAATCACGCACCGCGGGTAGATCACGACATTCGGATAAAGAATCGAGCCCTCTCCAATTGAGACATCGTCTCCGATGACGCAGCCCGCGTGGATGATCACGTTTTCACCGCAGCGAACACGTTGTCCGATCGCGACATGCGGTGCCACAGAAACAGATTCGGGTAGTTTCGACTCCACGGCAGCCATCGGATGAATCATCCGCGCTGGCAACGATGGCGGATTCAGCAGCGCAACAACGCGGGCATAGTAGACATAGGGGTTCGGATGGACAATCCGGGGGATTGCCGTATCTTCCACATGTTTTTGTGTGACGATGACCGCCGAGGCACGCGTTGCCTGTAGTTGCTGGCGGAACTTCGGATTGCTCAGGAAGGCAATCTCTCCGCTGCCAGCGGACGTCAGACTGGCAACCTGAAAGACCTCGACCGAGCCATCTCCGACAAGCTCACCGCCCAATTGGGCAACAATCGCATCCAGCCGCATCCCAGCTTTTTCTTGGTCTGGCACGCAGATTACTTACCGTCTGACAAGGACTTGATAACCTTATCAGTGATGTCCAGCTTCGGGCTCACCCAAACGACGTCTTGCACGATCAGGTCGAACTTCTCAGTCTCGGCAATCTGTTTGATTGACTTGTTGGCTTTCTCAATGATGGCCGCGTTTTCCTCGTTCTGGCGCAGGTTCAGATCTTCGCGGAATTCACGTTGCTTGCGTTGAAAATCCCGCGACAATTCATTGAGGTCACGCTCCTTGTTGCGACGGTCCGATTCCGTCATCGTCACGGCATTCTTTTCCAGATTTTCCTGCATCGACTGAAGCTGCTTGGCCATGCGCTGGAGTTCCTGATCTCGCTTGGAGAACTCGGCCTCGATTTTCTTCGCCGCCTTAACCGCGGTCGGCGCATCACGGAAAATACGCTGTGTATTCACATAACCGATCTTGAGCGCATCCGATGCCGACGCATACGACACCGGCAACAGAGTCATCAACGCAAGCAGCAACGGGGCAAATTTCGTGTTCAAGCTTCTTCTCCTGATTTAAAAAACCTGTCCCATCTGGAACTGGAATCGTTGAATTTTATCATTTTCCTGCTTGTTGATTGGCTGAGCGATACTAACCTTCAAAGGGCCGAATGGGGAAACCCACGTAAATGCGACACCAGTAGACATGCGTATCGGTCCCTCTGCCGTAACGCCCGCATCCTCATTACTATTTTTATCGCCATAAACTTGTCCCGCGTCAAAGAAGGGGCCAAAACGGAAACTCTTGTCTTTGCCAAACCCAAGATTGGACATCGGTAGCATCAGTTCGGCATTGAAAACAACGCGACGAACACCGCCGAGCCGTGTGGTATCGCCCGCCGAATCGGTGTAATAGGGGCCGAGACTTGATGCTTCGTAACCTCGGACAGAACCAGGCCCCCCTGCGGTAAAGTTCTTGTAATACGCGAGTTCCTGGCCACCCAACCCCTTGGCAAAGCCGAGTTCGCCATTGAGCATCAATGTGACGTCCCGCGTTATCGGGAAATAATGCTGCTGCTGGAAGGTGATCTTGTTGTACTTGATATCTCCAAACGGACTGATTTCGTAATTGATCCGTTGGATTCCTCCCCGTGTCGGATTGATTGTGCTGTCCTTGGTATCGCGCGACCACCCGGCTGTCAGGGGATATGACATATTCGAGCAAGAGTTCGATCCGCCACAGAACTTTTCGCTGAACTTAGTATACTGAACTGGCGTTGTGACCGTATTGTCCTTATTGTCCGGATCAATCTTGACAGTCGTATAGTCGATCGCCGCGCCAAAACTGAGCGTCTGCTTTTCGCCAAGCGGCAGACCGAAGCGCACACCACCACCGGTCGATTCCTTACTATACTCATAGCCCAGTGATGTGGGATCGTATCGGTTCGAATAAACGTCAAACCCCTGACTGACCCCATCCACTGTGAAATATGGATTCGTATAACTCAGACCCAGTGTGCGGTTGAGTTTGCCGGTGCTGACCTGAATTGAC
>CAYUYI010000421.1:0-2582 GCA_964448995.1 uncultured Propionivibrio sp.
CTTTAAAAACAAGGTAAAAAAATTACAACTTAAAGTGGTTTATCAAAACACGCCCGGCATGTGCCGTACCGATAACGCCACACCCTCTTCGCCCCCACAGTCCTCCGTTAAATCGACGTAAAAGTCGGCCACCACGCCCCTTCGAAAAGCCTTTTCCGGTAAGTCAGTGACTGACGGTTTCCCGGTTTCTGCGCGGCAACAAGGAACCTCTCTGGACTATTCGGCGCTCGCCATCTAAGCTGCTTGAGTCATTGCTAGGAAAACACCAAGCCATGCGTATCGCCAGCGCGCTCATCGGCATCATGTGGGTTGTCCTGGGTGCCCTTGATGCTGTTGCACAAGAAAAAATCATCACGTGGGCGACAAACCCCAGGTATCCCCCTTACGACTGGGCGATCAATAAATCGGACTATGAAGGCGCCTGCACACACCTTCTCGAGCTCATCATCCCGGACGGCTATACCCTTCAACCTATCGTGGTGCCCTGGGCCCGTGCCCAGCTCATGGCACAACAGGGCAGCATCGACCTTCTCGTCAACTTGCGGATCACGCCCGAACGCTCGCAATGGCTGACTTTCTCGCAAAACCCGACCTTCCCCAACCCCATCGCGATCTTCATGCGCGAAGACAAGGCGATTCCCCTGAAAACATGGGAGGAATTGGTGCCATTGGTGGGCGGTATCACGATCGGTGACGCTTTCGGAAATGGCTTCGACGAATACCTCAAGGATCGCCTAAAAACCGAACCCATCAGCAATGCTGCAAACAATTTCAGAAAGCTGGACCTGGGCCGGATCGATTATTTTGTCACTGGCTACTATATGGGTCTGGCAATGATTCGCAGCGCCGGCATGCAGGACCGGATTGTCGCCCTGAAGCCTTTTGTCTCCAACCAACCGATCCATCTGGGATTCAGCAAACATTCGCCACACACCGCGCTCCTGCCGGAAATCGATCGTCGGCTCGCCCAGCTTGCCAAGGACGGTACGCTGAACCGGATTCTCGAGAGCCACGTACAGGAAGCGCACAGGATTCCTTTTTCCGCTTTTTACGAATAGCCCGCCCGCCACCCGACATCGAGACAGGATGACACGGCCCGATCGGCTCGCTCCCCCATCATTCAACGCCGCGCTTAGGTACCAACATTCACCATATCCTGACCCGAAACCCCGTTGCCATGACAGACACCATGCCTCTTGATGAATCGCCCGACACCACGGCCAATCAGGCCATCTTCCGGCACATCACCTGCGAAAAATGCGGAAAACGCTTGCTCGTCGAAGCCCAAACGGGCACACAAACGCATCGCTGCCCGATCTGCCAGGCCATGCTGCAGACGACGTTCTGCGATGGGCACCTGACCGTCACGCTCGCCGGCTGAAAGCCCTCATCGACATCGAAACAAAAAAGGGGGGAAGCCGGTCGATAAGCCGGGTTCTGTCGTGGGCAACCATTCCTCTAGGCGCCGCGTTGCCACGGCGCTCAAGCAGCCTACCCGGAAGCGACGCGAGCCACGCCGTATGCTTCCCTATTTGGCCTTGCTTCGGATGGGGTTTGCCGTGCCGTCCGTGTTGCCACGTCCGCGGTGAGCTCTTACCTCGCCGTTTCACCCTTGCCTGTGCCCGCAGTTGCCTGCATGAGCCATCGGCGGTCTGTTCTCTGTTGCACTTTCCGTCGCCTTCGCCTCGCGGCTTATAGCGCCCGGCCGTTAGCCGGCATCCTGCTCTGTGAAGCCCGGACTTTCCTCCCCGCGCCGAAGCGCGCAGCGGTTGCCTGGCCGACTTCCCGGCACGGATTATACCCGCGCTGACCGGCGCGCCTCAGTTTTTCGGCGGTTCTTCCGGCGCGGGTGCTAGGACCGGCGCCTTCGGAGAAGCGGTGAACACCAGCGTGCCGTTGCGCATCTCGAAGATGCCCGCAGGCGCCCCCAAGCCGCCCTCCGGTTCCTTGTCCAGCTTCGCAAAGCCTTCACACGTCCGAGTTTCGGTGACGAACATCCGGCCATTCTGGCGAATGATCCAGGCATCATTGCCCGGCGAGAAGATTTCGACACGGGCATCGAGCGCGGCCTCCGGCATCGGGTGCTTGCGCATGCAGTCCGGCATGCGCGCGGCCACCAGCGAATATTTCGCGGTTTTGTCCCAAGGGAAGGTGGTCACGCGGATCAGGCTCAACGCATGCGCGCTGCCCTTGATCTCGAAGGTGGCACGTTGATCGGAACACGCCGCCAACAGCGGCAGGACCATTACGGGAAGCCATTTCGACATGCGCACGACGTTTCTCCTAGGCCCATGATCCGGCCGACTCGACAACCTATTCGACAATTTTCCAATGCACCGCTTCGCCCGCGCGCAACGGCACCAGTTCGCTGCCGTCGCCATAAGGCAGCGTAGCCGGCAGCGTCCACGACGTTTTCTCCAGCGTCAGTGTGCCGGTATTGCGCGGCAGACGGTAAAAATCCGCGCCGTTGAAGCTGGCAAAGGCCTCCAGCCGGTCGAGCGCCCCGGCCAGATCAAACGCTTCAGCATAAAGTGCCAGCGCCGCCAGCGCGGTATAGCATCCGGCACAGCCGCACGGTGCCT
>CAYUYI010000422.1:0-2580 GCA_964448995.1 uncultured Propionivibrio sp.
GGCGGTAACGTTGCGCTGATGCCGCTCGTCGTCTTCCTGCTGACCACGATCATCACCACGATCGGCCCGGGCAACATCGCCGGCACCGCGCTGATGGCCCCGGTTGCCATGGCGATTGCGACCCGCGTCGGCATCCCGGCCTTCCTGATGACGCTGATCGTCGTCGGCGCTTCAAACGGTGCAGCGTTCTCGCCGTTTGCCCCGACCGGCATCATCTCCAACGGCATCATTGCCAAGATGGCCCCGGCGCTCGGCCTGGCGCCCGAAGCCCTGCCTGGCCTGGCCTGGAAAATCCACTTCAACTCCGAGGTCGCGCAGGCTTTCGCCAACATCGGTGGCTTCTTCGTTCTCGGTGGCTGGGCCTGGATCTCCCAACAGAAGGGTGGCACGCTGAACCTGGACGAACTGGCACCGAAACCCGAGCCGTTCAACAAACACCAGATCCTGACGCTGGCCATGGTCGCCGTGCTGATCATCATGGTCATCCTGCCCGGTCTCGGCCCCTTGAAGCCCTTCTTCAAGGCCAATGCCTGGCTCGCCAACATGGTTTCGAACGTCGGCACCATCGCCTTCATCGTCTCCTGCGTGCTGATGCTCACCGGTTCCGGCGACAGCAAGGCCGCGGTCAAGGTCGTGCCCTGGGGCGTGATCATGATGGTCTGCGGCATGACCGTGCTGATTGAAGTCATGGACAAGTCCGGTGGTCTCAACGCCATGGTCTCGATGATCGCAGCCATTTCCAACCCGACGACGGTGAACGGTACGCTCGGCTTCGTCACCGGCCTGATCTCCGCCTACTCGAGCTCGTCGGGCGTGGTCATGCCGATGTTCCTGCCGATGGTGCCGGGCCTGATCAAGGAACTCGGCGGCGGCGATGCCGTCTCCATGATCTCCTCGATCAACGTCGGCGCTCACCTGGTCGATACCTCGCCGCTCTCGACGCTCGGCGCGCTCTGTATCGCCTGTGCCGGCGATCACGAAGACAAGGCTGTGCTGTTCCGCAAACTGCTGATCTGGGGCCTCTCCATGTCGGTGGTTGGCGCCATCCTCTGCTACGTCTTCTTCGGCTTGCTCGGCATGTAACAAACGCCGCTTCCGATAAAAAGCCGACGGTTTTCACCGTCGGCTTCTTTTTGCCATATGGTCGCTCAATCATCACGCACCATAGCTACCGCCCTGATGAGGCGGTTTATTTCAATGTCAGGCGCACCGAGTGCGTGCATGCCCCCTCAAAACGGTAAAAAAGCCAGCCGGGAAGTTTTTTCCCGGCTGGCTTTTTTCCAGTCATGTCCTGCTTACTGGATTTTCAGGACAATTTTTCCGAAGTGTTTATCGGCTTCCATCATCTTGTGGGCTTCAACCACCTGGTCGATCGGAAACACTTTTTCGATGATCGGCACGATGGTCCGGTCGGCAAATTTGGGAAGTGCGACGCGGGTGAACTCAGCAACGATCTCGGCCTTTTCCGAAACCGGACGTGAACGCAGCACGCTGCCGATAATCTGCTGGCGTTTGACCATCATCAGCGCCAGATTCAACTCGGCCTTGATGCCGCTGGTCACCCCGATGATCACCAGCCTGCCCTTGTAGGCCAGCGAGTTCATGTTGGGGGCCAAGTATTTGGCGCCAATGTGATCGAGAATCATATCGACGCCCTTCTTGTTGGTAAACTCTTTGACCACCTCAGTGAAATCGGGAGTTTCCAAGTAGTTGATCAAAAGATCAGCGCCCAACTGCTGTACCCGGTCACGCTTTTCGGGCGACACGGTCACGATCAGCTTGCTCTCCGGCACCAGCGCCTTGCTAAGCTGGATAGCCGCCGTGTTCACACCGCCGCCACCGCCATGAAGAATGGCGGTCTGTTTGTTCTTCAATTCGCCGAGGATGAACACATTCAAAAAGGCAGTGATGTACGACTCACACACACAGGCCGCTTCCTCGAAGGACATGGCTTCCGGAATCGCCATCAAATGACTGGCATAAGCGACGGCATATTCCGCATAGCCACCGCCGCCAACCAGGGTCATGACCCGCTGGCCAACCGACCAACCGCTAACGCCGGCGCCCAATTCCTCGATGGTGCCAGCCACTTCGAGGCCGAGAATTTCGGAGTCACCGGGAGGCGGCGGATACTTGCCTTCGCGCTGAACCAGATCAGGCCGGTTGATCGACGTGGCCACCACGCGAATCAGAACCTCTCCTTCTTTGGGTGATGGGCGTGCTGCCTCCCCCACCTGAAGCACTTCAGTCCCGCCGAAGCCCTGCATCAGAACTGCTTTCATATTTCTTCCTCTCAAAAACCGCGTTGAATTTTCCAAAAAGCCACTCGTACCAGATTATCCAGTCCCTTGCCCCCCCGAGGGAAATAGCGACCAATGGGTAATCGCTGGCAGCTCAAAAGGCCGCAAACGCGAGAATCGAAGTATCCTCATCAGTTTCAAGTCCGTCAATGTCGGAAATCCCTTTGATGAGAGGGGCATCATCCCGATTTGACAGCGGACGTAATGCGCATCCGGCGGAATCCAGCTCAAGCAAAAAGTGGCAATAGCTCAAACAGCCTCGATCAGCTTCACGGAATTT
>CAYUYI010000423.1:0-2580 GCA_964448995.1 uncultured Propionivibrio sp.
TCGTCGAAACGGTCGGTCTTGCGCGGGTAGTTCGCGAGCAGGGAGCGCGGCATGAAGGCTAATTAGGGGTCAAAAACGTATTCACCACGGCGGGCACGGCGAACACAGCGAAAGACGATACGCTGGATTCTCATGGCGGCCACCAGCGCGCACGACGGGGCCGCTTGAAATGAAGCGGCTTCGCCCTGCGCGCCATGGTTAAGCTGCTTTCTCAACTTCGCCGCAAGTCTAGCGTAAACGGGAAGCTGTCGTTTCTTGACTCGGTCTCGGCCTCGATACGCCCGGACGTGTGTCCAAGCGTCGTAAATCTGGCCAGACGACGGCCTTCGGCTTCATAGGCATTGATCGGATAGCGCTCGAAATTGCGCCCCCCCGGATGGGCGACATGGTATTGGCAGCCTCCAAGCGAACGTTGCATCCAGGTATCGACGAGATCAAAGGTCAACGGAGCGTGCACGCCGATCGTCGGATGCAGGCATGATGGCGGCTGCCACGCCCGATAACGCACGCCGGCCACGAACTCGCCGATGTTTCCGGTATTTTGCAGAGGAACGATCCGCCCGTTACAGGTGAGCACGTGGCGGTCGCCGATCATGCCGGTCACCCTGACCTGCAGGCGTTCCACCGAGGAATCAACGTAACGCACGGCACCGCCGATCGCTCCTTCCTCACCCATCACGTGCCAGGGCTCGAGCGCGTGGCGCAGTTCGACTTCGATACCCATCGCCGCAAACTTGCCGTGTCGAGGGAAACGGAACTCGAAATGCGGATCGAACCAGGCAGAATCGAAAGCGTATCCCGCCAGATTGAGTTCCGTCATCACATCATCGAAATCCTGGCGAACGAAATGCGGCAGCATGAAGCGGTCATGCAGCTCGGTGCCCCAGCGCACCAGCTTCGGCGGCGCATAGGGTTCCTTCCAGAAACGGGCAATCAGCGCGCGGATGAGCAACTGCTGCGCCAGCGACATGCGCGCATGCGGCGGCATTTCGAAAGCGCGCATCTCGAGCAGGCCGAGGCGCCCCGTAGCACTATCGGGCGAATACAGCTTGTCGATGCAGAACTCGGCACGATGCGTATTGCCGGAGCTATCGATCAGCAGATTGCGCAACAGGCGGTCGATCAACCACGGCGGAACCTCGCCACCGACTTCCGGCAGTTGCCTGAATGCGATTTCCAGTTCATAGAGCGAATCGTAGCGCGCCTCGTCCACACGCGGCGCCTGGCTCGTCGGACCGATGAACAGTCCGGAAAACAGGTACGAAAGCGAGGGATGGTGGTGCCAATAACTGATCAGGCTGCGGAGCAGATCGGGGCGGCGCAGGAAAGGCGAATCCGCCGTCGTCGCCGCGCCGAGGACGAAATGATTGCCGCCACCGGTACCCGTGTGACGCCCGTCAAGCATGAACTTTTCGGACGTCAGGCGCGACAGCCGTGCCGCTTCGTACAAGTGCGTCGTCCGCTCCACCAGTTCGTCCCAATCGCCGCAGGGCTGGATGTTAACTTCGATGACTCCTGGGTCGGGCGTGACGCAGAACTTGACGAGACGCGAATCGCGCGGCGGTTCGTAACCTTCGAGAATCACCGGCATGGCCAGTTCCTTGGCCGTCGCTTCAACTGCCGCAACCAGTTCGAGATAGTCATCAAGACTGCCCGTCGGCGGCATGAAGACGTAAAGCACCCCGTTCCGCGCCTGCGCCGCCATTGCCGTCCGGGTGATCCAGGCAGCGGACTCCCTAGACTGCGGCCAGCGCTCGAAAGCCGATGGCGCAGCGCAACTGCCCGCCAACAACGCCTCGGCCTCGCGCACGGCCTGCGCCCGTTCGTCGAGCTGACGTCGAAGTACCGCGTATGCCGGCAACGGCGGAAAGCCTTGCGTCGGATCGGGCGGATTGATGTACGGATAATCGGTCTTGGCGACCCAGGGCTGTGAATCGATCGGCAAACGATATCCCAACGGCGAATCACCGGGAACCAGATAGCAGCGCTCGCTGCGCAGGAACCACGGTCCCGTCTGCCAGCAGCCGCGGATAAAGCTACGCATGATCGGCAGCACATGGCCGACGACCTTATCGAGTCCCTGCGTGAAGACGCGCGCCAATCGTTCGCGCTCCAGCGGATCGTCAAGACGCGAGTCAAACGGATCGACGTTGGTTGGCAGGCGACGTTCACGCCACAGGTAGTAGAACGCATCCTCGTACGCCGGAAAAACGTGCTGACTGTCGAGATCGAGCCGCTCGGCCACGCGGCTCAGAAAATGACCCGCCAGTTCCGCATCGGCACCATAGTCCTTCGACTCATCGGCGATCAACGCCGGATCGAACCAGATCGGTTCGCCATCCTGACGCCAGTAGCAGTTGAGTGACCAACGCGGCAGCTGCTCGCCGGGATACCATTTGCCCTGACCAAAGTGCGCAAGCCCCTGCGGCGCGTAGTGTTCGCGCAAGCGATGGAACAGTGCCACGGCGCGGGTTCGCTTGGTCGGCCCCAAGGCTTCGGTATTCCATTCGGCACCATCGGGATCGTCGATCGAGATGAAGGTCGGCTCGCCGCCCATCGTCAGGCGCACGTCGCCGGCAA
>CAYUYI010000424.1:0-2579 GCA_964448995.1 uncultured Propionivibrio sp.
CGATATTTCGTTCCATCCTCGCGTTGGCCCGTGCCAACAATTGCGCAGCCAGCGCCGGAATGTCCTCGCGGCGCTGGCGCAAAGGTGGGATGTCCAGTCGAAAGACGACGAGCCGGTAATAGAGGTCCTGTCTGAAACGACCCTCGTCGACCATCTGCTTGAGATCACGGTGGCTCGCGGCAATGACTCGTGCCTTGAAAGGTTCGGGCTTTGTGCTGCTCAGTGGCTCGAATTCACGCTCCTGAAGCACTCGCAACAGGCGGATCTGCATGGCAGAGCTGATTTCACCGATTTCGTCGAGGAACAGGGTACCGTCGCGGGCCTGTGCAAGTCGTCCTGGTTTGTCGCGATCCGCGCCGGTGAACGCCCCTTTTTTGTAGCCGAACAGTTCCGATTCGAGGAGGTTTTCCGGGAGTGCGCCACAATTGATGGCAATGAACGGTTTGTCGGCGCGTGGTCCTTGCTGGTGGATGGCGCGGGCGATAATTTCCTTCCCGGTACCGGTTTCTCCGTAGATCAGGACCGACGTCGGGTTGCCGGCCAACACCGGCACCAGATCGAATACCTGCTGCATCAAGGGACTCTGGCTCGTTAAGGAATTTTGCCGATGCAGGGCGTTGCGCAATGCCTCCAATTCACTGATGTCGCGAAAGGTTTCCACCCCACCAATGATATAACCGGCGTTGTCAATCAATGTCGCCGCCGAGACGCTGATCGGGATGCGTTCTCCCTCAATATCGACAAAATAGCAGCGCTGATCCTTGATCGGGCTGCCTTTGGCCAAGGCTTCTCGGATTGGACATCGGCGCTCGCAAAGCGTGGAATGCAGGACGTCAGAACAAATCTGTCCCAAGGCATCCTGACACGAGATGCCGGTGATTTCTTCGGCTGACCGATTGAACGAACTGATTTTCCAGTCTTTATCGACGGTAAAAACGCCTTCGGAAAGACTGTCCAGAATCGACCGATCAAAATCGTTACAAGGCATCTCGCGGCTGGTTGGTCACTCGCTTGGCCGAAACATGACGGCTTCCGCCTCGACCACGCCACCCTTCGGGAGGGCAGAAACCTGAACGGCGGCTCTTGCCGGATAAGGCTCGGTGAAATATTCGCTCATGATCTCGTTGAATCGCGCGAAATTGGAGAGGTCCGTCAGGAACACACCAAGACGAACGATATCCGAGAGGTTGCCTCCCGCAGCCAACGTGATTGCACGTAAATTTCCGAAAACCTGATGTGTCTGAGCTTCAAAACCTTCAAGCAGATGACCTTCCAAGGGATCGATACCCAACTGCCCGGAAAGGAATACCAAATCTCCGGCGCGAATTGCTTGCGAATAGGTTCCGATAGCTTGTGGCGCATCGGTCGTGTAAATGACTTCCTTGTTCATCATGCGGTCCTCATTGGCTGGGCGCAAACATCAAAATTGATTGGTACGCAGCATCACCAGCGTACATGCCTCGATCGGCTCGATGCCGGCGGCGCGCAACAGCTCATACTCGCCGGGGTTTTCGGTACCCGGATTGAAGATGACGCGGCGGGGTGTCAGCGCGATGATTTGCTCGAACAGCCCCACTTGGCGCTGCGGTCCGACATAGAGCGTGACGGTGTCGACCTGGGCGGTAACAACCCGGATCTTCGAAAACACCTTTCGGCCCAGAATCGACTCTTCCTTCGGCGCCACCGGGATCGGGTTGTGTCCATAATCGGCCAACATCTTCATGGCCTTGTTCGAGTAGCGCTCTTCGTTGGTGCTGGCACCGACAACGACGACGTTTTCCATGGGGTGTCCTTTCGTGGGGTTTGTCAGTGGTCGCAGGCGTTAACGCCTGTCTGGAGCATACCATTCAGGCAAGCCGTGACCAGATTCTCCGGTGTATCGACAGGCGCACCAACCAGGACTTCGATGCCTTCGGCGACGAACAACTGCTGTGCGCGCTGGCCCATGCCGCCGGCGATGATCCGATTGACGCCGCGCTCGGCAAGCCACGGGGGTAACAGTCCAGGCTGATGCGGCGGCGCATCAATGTCCTGGCGCTGTTGGATCGTCTTGCCGATCGCATCAGCATCGATCAGCGCGAAACTGGCACAGTGGCCGAAATGAACGGCCAACTTTCCGTCGGCTAGGGGGATGGCAAATCTCATTGGGAACTCCTCATTGTTGATGCGGTGTTGAAAAATAGCGGCCTATTGGAGGCCCAGTGCCGCCCAGACTGAACGAATGTCTTCGGCGCTCGGGCAGTCGGTATCGACGACCGCGAGTCCTTGAATCTGAGCGCGCGTGACCAGGGGGTCATGACGAATGCGGCCTACGACGCGTGCACCGAACTCGTGGACCTTGGCCTCAATGCGCTCGCACGCGTCAGGGTTGATGTCCCATTTGTTGATGCAGACCGAAGCCGGAATACCGAAGTGCCACGCTAGACCAAGTACACGCTCCAGATCATGTTCGCCGGAAACGCTGGGCTCGGTGACGAGCAGAACGTGCGAAGCGCCGGTGATCGAAGCGATGACCGGGCAACCGATGCCGGGTGGACCATCAACCAGCAGCACTGGATGGTCGCCTTCCTCGGCGATAT
>CAYUYI010000425.1:0-2577 GCA_964448995.1 uncultured Propionivibrio sp.
CCTCGATGATCACTTCCGCCTGACGCGGGTCTTGGCGGATCATCGCCAGCAACTCGAGCGCACGCTTGTCGTACCGGCGCCACAGGCGCTCGCTCAGGGGTTCGCTCGAAACATCCCGGCAATAACCGTCCAGATTGATCAATCGCGCCTGACGATCAAATTCGTCATGAACCGAAGCCGGCGGCTCTCCGTACCACTTGCAGCGTGGCAGCGGCATATCGACACCCATCTCGGCGACCAGTCCGACAATTTCGTTGCCGACGTTGACGCAGTCGGTCAGCTTGCCACCGAAAATGCTGATGTGGGCGGTGTCACGATTGATATCCACTTCGTGCTTGCGCGACATCAACAGCCAGTCGCGCTCGTTGCTGCCGCCCGTGCGCCGGATGACCAGCGGGCGCACGCCACAACGCTCGGCAATGATGTCGCGAGTGGTCAGCGGTTGCGCCAAATTCAGCCGCTTGTTGATGTTGTCGAGAACGAACTGACGGTCCTCCTCGGTCACTTCGCTCTCCGGCGAATCGACCCGCGTATCGGTCGTTCCGATGCAGGTCCGGTTGTCCATCGGAATGGCGAAGAAGAGCCGGCCATCGTCGGCGAAGAAGGTCAGAATACGGTGATTCGGTGTGATCTGCGGCACGATCAGGTGGATGCCCTTGGAAAAGACATGTTGGTGCTCGGTCTTTTCGCCCGTCAGGGCATTGTGCTCGTCGACGTAAGGTCCGGCGGCATTGATCAACACGCGCGAACGGATTTCGAACGATTCGCCAGAAACACCGTCACGGACCCGTGTCACCCAGACGCCATTTTCACGGCGAGAGCCGAGCGATTCCACGTAGTTGGCGGCGAGGCATCCGCGATCCATGGCCGACCGGATGAACTGGAAGACGAAACGGGCATCGTTGTCACGCAGGAAGGCGTCGGAATACTCGAATCCGCCGAAATAATTCGACGTATTGACCACCGGCTCCTCAAGCTCGGTCATCCGTTTGTTCAACAATTTCGGCATCCGGGTGAAGCCGTTTCCGAACAGCCAATAGACCCAGGTTCCCGCCCAGATAAACCATGGATGAAAGCGGAATCCTTTTTCGATGGTGGTGAAGAAGCGGATTTCCTGAATCTGGGAAGGATAGTTCTCGATCAGATGGTTGCGACTCTTGCAAAGATTACGCACCAAGCAGAAATCATGGCTCTCCAGATATTTGATGCCCCCCCACGCCAGATTGCTCGACTGCTGACTGGTAAAGCCGGCAAAGTCGCGCCGGTCAATCAGGGCGACTCGCGCGCCCTTGCCCGAAAGCGCAGCAGCC
Source organism: uncultured Propionivibrio sp. (assembly GCA_964448995.1). Lineage (GTDB taxonomy): Bacteria > Pseudomonadota > Gammaproteobacteria > Burkholderiales > Rhodocyclaceae > Propionivibrio. Next base: position 1,311 of record CAYUYI010000425.1, read on the forward strand.
GCGACGGCGCCATTGATACCGCCACCAATCACCAAGACATCGTGCAGTTCCTTATCCAGCTTCTCGATCGTGCTGGTACGCAGCTTCATTGGACCCTCCAAAACTTCGTCTCGCCCCAAGCACGAATCACGCACCTGGCATCATTTAAATTGTCGTTTACGAACCAAAATGGAGTTCGTTTAACCATATCATGTTCTAAAACGAACTTTAAATCTGAGAAACACGTCCGTCAAGCACAGAAGGTGTGCGTTTGAAAGCAATTTGAAAGAATGACGAAAGTTTCTGACAGTTTCGGAAGCAACCGGTATCGACCGATCGGTTGGGGAGACTCCGGCGCCAGAAAACCCGGTCGTATCGAGAAGTCGGAAGCGCGACAGGGCGTATTCCGATATTCCGGCTTGTCAACGCCGACGAAGGCAGCGGTCAACCTATCGCGCCGGAACAGCCAACACCGGATTACCCAATGAACCTTTGGCTGATTGGCGCAGGCGGCCTAGACGGCACTTGCCCATGCCAGCAGATGGCAACGCAAAACCGTTGCCATCTGCTGTTTAGCATTTCAACCAGGATTTCCCGGCTCAACCTGCTTTGTTGAGGTTGATATCGAGTTGCTTCGAGGCGCCTTGATCTTCCTTGCCTGTGGCGAGCTTTTGCTCGCGCGCAGACTCGATCGCATCGAGGTACTCGGGCGTCACGTCGCCGGTCACGTATTCCCCGTTGAAGCACGAGGTATCGAAGCGACTCAACGCCGGTCTCAACTGACTGATCGACGCCCTGAGCGCATCAAGCTCCTGATAAACCAGTGCATCGGCCCCAATTTCCTGGCAGATTTCTTCATCGGAACGATCGGTCGCAATCAATTCGCTACGCGTCGGCATATCGATGCCATAGACATTGGGAAACCGTACGGGCGGCGCAGCCGAAGCGAAATAGACCTTGAGCGCTCCCGCCGCGCGAGCCATGTCAACGATCTCGCCACTCGTGGTGCCACGCACGATCGAGTCGTCGACCAGCAACACACGCTTGCCCTTGAATTCCTGCGTCACGCTGTTGAGCTTCTGACGCACCGACTTTCTGCGCACCGATTGCCCCGGCATAATGAAGGTTCGTCCGATATACCGGTTCTTCACGAAACCTTCGCGATACGGCAAGCCCAGTTTCTGCGCCAGTTGCATTGCCGAAGGCCGGGCAGAATCGGGAATCGGGATCACTACATCGATTTCATCGACGGGGATTTTGGCAGCCACGCGCTCCGCCAGGTATTCGC
>CAYUYI010000426.1:0-2575 GCA_964448995.1 uncultured Propionivibrio sp.
TGTCGACGCAATGCGCGCGGATCGTGTCGACGCCGCGCTCGAGAATCCAGCGAATCCCCGCATCCAGGCCAGCCAGCCCCATCGCATTGAGCGTGCCGCTTTCATAGCGGTCAGGCAGTCGTTCGGGCTGTTCCTCGGATTCTGAGCGGCTGCCCGTGCCCCCCCGGATCAGCGGTTGCAGGCGTGTGGTATCGACGCGCTCGCCGATCACCAGGCCGCCGGTGCCGGTCGGCCCCAGCAACGACTTGTGGCCAGTAAACGCCAGCAGATCGATGGCGTCGGCCTGCATGTCGATCGGCACGGTGCCGGCTGTCGAGGCAGAATCGACCAGCAGCAACAGGCCATGATTTCGCGCGATCCGGCCGACTTCGGCAATCGGCAACCGCGTACCGACGACATTGGAAGCGTGGCTGAGCACGATCAGCGCGGTGTTGCCGCGAATGGCCGGTTCGATGCGGGCCGGATCGAGCGTGCCGTCGACCTCGCAGGGCACCACGCTCAGTTCGACGCCTTCCTTTTCCAGTTGCCGGAGCGGGCGCATCACCGCGTTGTGCTCCATCGAACTGGTGATGACATGATCCCCGGCGCGAAGCCAGCCACGCAGCGCGAGATTGATCGCCTCGGTGGCGTTGGCGGCAAAGGCCACGCGCAAAGGATCGCGCGCGTTGAATAACGCGGCGACGCTTTCGCGCGTCGAATCGACGATGCGCCCGGCGGCAATCGACAGCGAATGCCCGCTGCGGCCAGGATTGGCGCCGACCGTGTCGAAGTAATGCAGCATCGCCGCGCGCACGGCCGGCGGTTTCGGCCATGAGGTGGCCGCGTTGTCGAGATAAATGGGCGGTGCGTTCAAATCAGGCGCTTCGGGAAAGCGTCAGCCTGAACTGGCCCGCGCATTCTTCGACCGCGACCGTGCAGCCGGCGGCACGGGCAGTCCGCGAGACGTTCTCGCGTGCGGTGACCGAATCGACCAGCACTTCCAGCTTTTCCCCTGCCGGCAAGCCCTTGAGGGCCGCCTGCGTTCTCACGACGGGTTCCGGGCAGGACAGCCCGGTGACATCAATTGTTTTCATGGGGGTTTCTCCTTATTCGAAGCGTTCGCGCATCGTAAAGCCCAGCACCAGACAGAACGCCAGTCCAAGACCCACGGCGATCTGGCCGTTGACGCCCGGCCCACCGAGCTTGGCGACGCCCTCAACCACGCTGTCGGCCGCACCGGCCAGCCCGAAGTTATGGGCGAAAGCCGCGCCCATCAACATGCCGAGCACGAACACGCCAGCGTCGGTGTCGCCTTCCCCGGAAAGGAACAGCTGACGGCCCGGGCAGCCGCCCGCGAGCGCGAAGGCCAGGCCGGCGAGCAACATGCCGGCGAAGTTCCAGAGATGGAAACTGTGGGCGATCGGCTGGCCACCGAAACCAATATTGACGCGCCCCAGCGCCAGATTCACCGCAAACGCCGCGACCAGCATGGCGAGCACGCCGTAGAGCAGGTGGAAGTCGCGGATCAGCAGCGAATCGCGGATCGCGCCCATCGTGCAGAAGCGTGTGCGCTGGGCGATAAAGCCGATCAGCAGGCCGGCGCCGAGCGAAATGAGCAGCGGCGCGTGCATTGAGCCGGGGCCTTTCTCGCTGGCGAAAATGAAGGCCGGCTTGCCGAAGGCCAGCGCCAGCAGGCCGGTCATCAACGCCGGCATCAACCAGCCGGCGACGGCGAAGGTCGGCCGCGCACGGCCGAGCGTGAAACCGTTCTTGATGAACGATCCGCCGATGCCGATGCCGGTGGCCAACCCGGCGATGCCGACGATGGCGTTCAGGTCGCCACCGGCCAGGCGCAGGATCGAGCGCCACGGGCAGCCGAGAAAGACCAGCGCGCCGATCATGGCGAAGGCGCCGAGCAGAAAGCGGATCAGCGGCGTCGATCCGGCACGCGCACGAAACTCGCCGAACATCAGCGCCGCAGCCAGCGAGCCGAGTACGAAGGCCGGTACTTCGGGGCGCAGATACTGCACCACGGGGGCGCGGTGAAGCCCGAGCGCACCGGCCACATCGCGCTCGAAGCAGGCGACGCAAACGCCCATGTTGGGCGGGTTACCAAGGTAGGCCATCAGTGCGGCCAGCGTACCGATCAGGACGCCGGCAAAGACGATGCCGGCGCGCGACGCGAAAAATGCAGTCAGTTTGTTTTGCATGGTAGTCCGAGAAAAAATTCAGGTGGAGAGCTTGCGGCCGAGCTGGTTTTCGACCGACGCGATCTTCGATTTCATGCGGCTTTCGGTGCCGGCACGATAATCGATCTTGATCTGGGCGCTGATGCGCGGGCAATCGTCCTTCAGCGTCTCATAGCAGGCGGTGACAACACGCATCACCGCCGCCCACTCACCTTCGAGGATCGTTCCCATGGGCGTGAGTTGATAGGTCACGCCGCTCGTGTCGATCACGTCGAGAATGCGCGCCACATACGCGCTCTTGCTTTCGCCCACGCTGGTGGGGAACATCGAAAATTCAAGAAGGACCATGATCAATCGCCTTGCAGAGAACAGTGTTTGAGATACGAAAGGCGAATTTTCTCACGAAC